>QHSQ01000153.1 GCA_003221615.1 Candidatus Rokuibacteriota bacterium
GCCGATGATGTGATCGCGACGCTCGAGGACGCGCAGCGCCAGAGCCTCGTCCAGGGGGGAGCATGAGATCACGGTGTTGAACTTGCCCACGATCAGTTGTTCGTTGAGCGCCGCGTCGCGCGTGATCGCCCAGCCCAGCCGTAGGCCGGGGGCGCCATGGCACTTGGATAGCGAAGCACAGGAGATCACTCGCTGGCTCAGCCCGACCGCACTGGGCGCCACCGCGTCATCGCCATAGGTGGCTTCGCGATAGGTCTCGTCCAGCACCAGATACGCCTCGGGACATCTTTGCTCCATCAACGCCACCAGGTCTCGGACAGTCTTCAGTGGGCTGATGACTCCTGACGGATTCTGAGGGGAGGCCAAGCTGACGAGCTTGGTTTGCTCCGAGAAGTGGCGACCGATGTCGGCGGCGTCGAGCTGGTAGCCGCGATCGAACCGCAGCGACACGGTTCGGACCTTCGCGCCGATCGCTTCCAGGGTGTTGCGAGCCAACGGGAACATGGGCGAGACCGTCACCGCCTCGTCACCACGATCACAGAGGACGAAGGCGATGAGGAACAACGCGTGCATTCCGCCTACCGTGACGACGACATCGTCGGCACTGACACCATGAGCGTGCGCGATCAGTGTGCGGAGTCGCGGATCGCCCTGGGCCGTCCGGTACCCAAGCGCCATTTCACCGAAACTCGGCTGCGCAGAAGGATCCAGCACATCACTGAGCCGTAGATCCGGCCCGACGCTCTCGCCCAGATCGTAGCGAGGTGTCTCCCCGATCAGCGAGATGATGTCGTTCTTCGGAAACCGCGCCACCTGGTTCCTCCCCCCTAACCACCCCTGCGGACTCGCGTTCTTGCCGTCCTTGAGCAATCACGCCCGTCAGCTTTGTAGCGAACCCTCCACGCAGGTGACGGCGTGGCCACCGAGCCAGATCGTGCTTGTGTCGAACCGGACGGTGACCTGACCGTCACGGCCGAGGCACCGGCCCTGACTGGCCACATACGCGTGAGCCTTCAGCACGCCGTCCCGGCGCACGAGCGCCGCCACGCACCCGTTGCCGCTCCCGCACACCGGATCCTCGGGAACCCCTTCGCCTGGCGCGAACGAGCGCACCTCGATGTCGGCGCTTCCGCCCCGGGGATACAGGCCGAACACGTTGACTCCCGTGATGCCGATCGGGTTCAGCGCCGCGAGCTTGCCCATATCGGGCGAGAGCGCCCTGACGACGTCGCCGCTCGCGAGCTGGACCGTGAACCACACGGGCCCGACGTCGATGATCGCCGCGCGCTGAATGTCGGCCGTCATGACGCCGAGGCCCTCGGCGACCGCGGCGACCTGGGGCGGGGTTGGCTCGCGGAATTGTGGCTCGGGCAGCGCGAGGAGTAAACGCTCGCCGTCGATCTTGATGTCGACGAGCCCCTTTCCGCACTCTTGCACCAGGTGGCCCGGGGCCCGGGGTTTGAGGCCATGGCGTAACACGGCGTGGGCCGATCCGATCGTGGGATGACCGGCGAAGGGGAGCTCCCTCTTGGGCGTGAAAATTCGCAGGCGGTAGTCGGCTCGCTGGTCGGTCGGCAGGCAGACGAACGTCGTCTCGGACAGGTTGGTCCAGGCGGCGATCGACTGCATCTGAGCGCTCGATAGCTCGTCGCCATCGAGCACGACCGCGACGGGGTTGCCCTTGAACGGCACGTCGGTGAACACATCCACTTGCTGGAAGGCAAGCGTGCTCATGTCGAAACTCCTCTTCGCGCGTTTACGGGTTGATGCCCCGACGACCGATTTCCGATCCACGATCGGAATCTAGCAAAGCGGTAACCAGAAAAACAGTTACAGATCCTCGAATGAATGACCATAACAGTTGTTGCCCAGTGCGCGATGCCGTGCGAACATGACCGCGCCTTGGGCTCAAAAGCGATCGGCGAGAGACGGCAGGCTCGGTTAGCACCGGCCTATCGGTACGAGGCGACCGCGCGGTTCATCACTGATCTCGTGGACAACGGCACGCTGATCCCGGGAGCGCGCGTGCCCTCGCTCCGGCAGATCACCAAGCAGCGCGGCGTCAGTCTGTCGACCGCGCTCCAGGCGTACCGGACGCTCGAGGATCGCGGGATCTTGCAGGCCAGACCGCAATCGGGCTTTTACGTGGCGAAGGGCGCCCCCATTCTTCTGGAGACGCCAGCGATCTCGAGGCCACCAGGGAGACCCGCGACGGTCGCCGTCTCCGGTGTCGTCCCAAAACTCCTCGAGTACGCTGCCGATCCGGACCTCGTCCCGTTGGGCTGCGCGATTCCCAACGCCGAGCTCCTCGCGGCAGGGCGGCTGGACCGTTTCCTTGCGCGGGCCGCGCGGGTCAAGGGTGGTGACTACAACACGTACACCGTCCCGAAGGGGGATCCACGGCTGCGCCGCGAGATCGCTCGCCGCGCGCTGCGCTGGGGGCAAGTGCTATCACCGGAAGACATCGCCATCACGTGCGGTTGCACCGAGGCCCTGCTCTTGGCCCTGAAGGTCGTCTCACGGCCCGGCGATACGATCGCCATCGAGTCCCCGACGTACTTCGGGTTTCTGCAGGTGCTCCAGGCCCTCGATCTGAGAGCGCTGGAATTGCCGACCGAGGCGAATAGCGGCGTCGATCTCCCGGCCCTGCGAAGGGCGCTCGAGACGACGTCGGTCAAAGCGTGTCTGTTGTCATCGAGCTTCAACAACCCACTGGGTTGCACCATGTCCGACGAGAGGAAGAAGGCCGTCCTGGAATTGCTCGCGAGGCGGCGGATCCCGCTGATCGAGGACGACATCTATGGCGATATCTATTTCGGTGACGAACGGCCGAAGCCGTTCATGGCCCTGGATCCGCACGGTAGCACGATCTACTGCAGCTCCTTTTCCAAGACGATCGCGCCGGGGTATCGCGTCGGCTGGATTGTGACTGGACGCCACATGGAAAAGGTCCTGGACAGCAAGTTCGCCTTCACCTTGTGCGGCCCGGCGCTGCCGCAGGCGGCGCTGGCCGAATTCCTTTCGAGCGGCGGATACGACAGCCATCTGCGCCGGGTTCGACGTACGTTCAGAGACAACATCGACCGGATGATTCGGACCATCGACCGGGCCTTCCCGAGGGGCACGAGGGTGAGCCGCCCGGATGGCGGCTTTGTGCTGTGGCTGCAGCTCCCAAAGCCCCTGGCAAGCCGCGAGCTCTTCGAGGCGGCGTTGAAGAAGGGGATTTGCTTCGTGCCGGGCGACGTGTTTTCGACGAGCCACCGCTACGCGAATTGTCTACGACTGAGTTGCGGCTCGGCCTGGCATGCGCGAATCGAAAAGGGCCTTGAGACCCTTGGCGAGCTCGCCTGCGCTTTGCTCACGCGCCAGCCGAGAAACGGCTCGTCGGCGCGCCGACGCCACCGCGGTGCTCGAGGATGAGCGACCGCTGGCCGGTGCGGTGACAACCCGTCAGCGCAGGGTCGGCAAAGCGAAGGCAAAGGTGGCGCCGTGCGTCGTGTTCGGGGTCGCCCACAGCCGCCCCCCGTGTCCTTCGATGATGGAGCGGCTTATCGACAGGCCCATGCCCATGCCGTCCGGCTTGGTGGTGAAGAAGGCGTTGAACAGCTGGGTCACGGTGTCGGGATCGATCCCGACCCCCGCATCCTCCACGGCGACCAGCACCTGATCACCCTCGGGCGGTCGTGAGCGAATCACCAGCGTGCGCGGCCGGTCCTCGATGCCCGCCATGGCCTCCATGCCATTCATGACGAGGTTGATGAGCACTTGCTGCAGCTGGACGCGATCACCCAGCACCGGGAGGAACACCGGCGCCAGGTCAAGCTGCAACGACACCCGATGGCTGAGCATCTCGCTGCGCACCAGGGGAACCACGTCGCGGATGACGTCGTTGACGTCCAGCCGTGCTCGCTGGGGTTCGTTCTTCGACATGAGCTGGCGGATACGGTGGATCACGTCGGCCGCCCGGTGGCCGTCCTTCACGATCCCGTCGAGGGCCTCCCGGACGCGGTCGAGGTCTGGGGTGGTCGTCGCCAACCAGTTGAGCGATGCGTTGGCATCGGCCACGATGGCGGCGAGCGGCTGGTTGATCTCGTGGGCGATCGACGCGGTCAGCTCGCCCAGGGTCGTCACCCGGGTCACGTGCGCGAGCTCCGCCTGGGCCTGCTGGAGCGCTTCCGAAGCCCGCGCGTGGTCAGTGAGGTCGCGAGTGATCGCGAGCGCGGCTTCGACCCTCTCGGAGTCCGGCCGCAACGGCGAATACGTCGCTGCCAGATATTGCCACCCGGCCGGAGTGGGAAACCAGCCGACGAAGCTCACCTCTTCGCCCGCGAAGCATCGGTCCAGGTTTGGCTTATACGTCTCCTTGAACGGCTCCGCACCCGAAAGCTCGTCGACGCGCATGCCGACGATCCTCTCGGCCGGCATTCTCCAACGCCGCTCGAAGGCTGCGTTGACGCGCTGATATCGGTAATCTCGCCCGACGATGTAGATCCCATCGGGCGAGGTTTCGAACACGTGTCCGGTCAGATATTCTGCCCGCTTTCGTTCGGTGATGTCCGTGATGGTGACGAGCACCCGGTCGAACGCAGCGGGCGGACGCGGGAACGTGATCGTGAACAAGACGGTCACCCTCTGTCCCTTCAGAGTCTGGAGAACACTCTCGCCCTCGAAGGACGTCCGGCCCTCCGCGATGGCAATCATCTGTTCGACGAAGGCCTCTCGGCTCTCGGGTACAAACACGTTGTGCAGCGAGACCAGGAGCTCGTCCTTGCTCTCGGCGGCGAACAGCCTGACCGACGCATCGTTGACGTCGACGACTTTCACCATCGTGATGGCTTGCTCGACGAACTCCGGATGAGCCGCACAATAGTCACGCGCGTCGCGCACCCCTTGGGCCTCCAGCTCGTCGATCGCAGCCTTGACCCGGGAGAAGTCTTCCTCCCAGATCGACACGCCGGTGGACTCGAAGATATAGCGGTATCGCCGCTCGCTCTCGCGCAGGCTGCGAAAGATCGACAGACCCGTCAGCGCGTCGGTCAGGCGGCGGCCGATCTCCTCGAACAAACGCTCCTCGGCCGGTGTCCAGACCCTGGGGGACGAGCACTGGCTGAGACCGAACATGTACGGCTGATCGCCCTTCGGGTAGAGGGCCATGACGATCCTGGACTGGATGCCGAGCCGCTTCGCCATCATGGCCGGCAACGAATGGTGTGATCCCGGCCCGAAGGGCACGGGGCCGCTCGAAGCCCTCACGGTTCGGAGCACACTGGCCGTCTCGGCGTCGACGGGCACCTCGACACCCACGCCGAAGAGGCCGGGAAATTCCGGGCGAGTACGCTGCATCTTCAGCACGTGCGACGGAGCCTCCGGGTCGCACGGATACACCAGCCACGCGCGATCGCAGTCGAAGATCGATAGCGCAGCGTCGAGGACGTCGCTCATCATTTGCTCCAGATCGCTCGTGCCCTGGATCGCGCGGTTCACGCGATCCATGCTCTCGACGAACCACCGACGCGCCTGGCGCTCCTGCTCCGCCCGCTTGCGCCCGGTGATGTCGACCATCACGCCCCGCAGCCGGGCGGGGTGGTCGCCTTCCAGCACCACGGTCACCAGGTCTCGCAGCCACACCACGCTGCCGTCTGCGGCGATCATGCGGTATTCGAAATCGTGCTCGCGCTTCTTGGTTATCGCCTGTTCGAAGAATGACGCCGCCCACTCGCGATCGTCCGGGTGAAGGTGATCCTTCCAGAACGTCGGCTCGGAGAGCCAGCGCGCCGTCGGATAGCCGAGGATGCGTTCGGCCTGATCGCTCACGAACGAGAACTGACAGGTCGCCGCGTCGGCTTCCCAAACGATCCCCTGGGCCGAATTCACCAGGTCCCGGAACCGCTGCTGCGCCGCGACCGCTTCGGCGACGGCCACGTGCAAACGCTCGTTGCTCCGCTCGAGTTCCGCGGTCCGTTCCCCAACGCGCGCCTCCAATTCGTCTCGGGCTGTCTTCAACGAGTCCGCCGCTCGGCGGCGGGCAGCGCTCATCGTGGCCAAGAGCCCCGCCAGTACCGTGAAGATCATCAGACGAGGGAGCTCGGCGACCTCGATCTTCAGCGAGTCGAATGGAGGCGTAAAGAAGTAGCCCAAGGCCAAGGTGGCCAAAATCCAGGCGACCAGCGCGGGCCGCAGATCGCTGACCCATCCCGTGATCAGGACCGCGACGAGCAGCAGCTGCGCGGCAACCAGTACTATCGGTCGCAGCCACAGCGCCAGGACCACGCTGATCGTGATGGATAACACCGCGACGCCGTAGCGGACGAGGGCATACTTCGCGACGTGGCGTTGCATCTGGCGTCCCTCAATCGCGATCGCTGGAATTCGCCATGGTGGCCGAGAGCTGATGGCGTTCGCCAGGCGCGCCGCGCCTTGGGGCGAACGCGAGCACGGTCATCACGCCGTCGGTCATCGTCAGAGTCGAGCGGCGGTTCCCGGCGAATCCTTGACCGGTACGGTGTCGAGTGGTTCCTGCCTGCAACGGAATGGTGTGACGCGGCGGCGGGGTTGTCAAGAACGCCGACTCATATGGGCAAAACCTCCGGGGTAGGAGACCGCGCGCTCAGTGCGCTCGGTCCGACGCGCGGTGCGCGTCCACCGAGAATGCGCGGAGCTCTCGGGCCGCGGCGAGACCCAACGGCGCCCCTTCGACGAGCCGGGCCCACCACGGGATGGCCCACGGCTGGGAAATGAAGAAGGTATACGCGAAGGCTACGGTGCCCGTGAAGACGATCAGCGGCACGGACGGCGTGACCGCCAGTAGCGGGACGAGCCAGACCGCGTACCACGGGAAGACGTTCGGGCCGAGCACGATGACGCCGGTCACCAGAGGCACGGCGCGCACGGCCAGGTGGGCGGCGCCGCCACGCCATGCGACCGCGATCACCCAGGCGGCGGTCGTCGCCAGCGCCAGCATCGGCTCGTTCACGAAGGAGCGCACGAGGCCTGGATTGAAGTACTCATCACGGACGAAGCGCGCGATCGGCGCGAATGGCCAGTGATCGGGGCCGCCGGTGACGATGACGCCTGCGGCGAGGACGCTCGTGAACAGGGCGACTACCGATGCGCGGCGACGCCGGGGGAGCAGCAGATACAGCACTGCGGGATAGAGCTTCACCAGGGTGCCGAGGCCCAGCAGGACGGCGGCGACATTGTCACGACGCCGCGCCGAGGCGAGCGCGGCGGCGGTGACCGTCGCCAGGACTAGCGCGTCCAGGTGACCGCTGCCCCAGACCTCTACGAGCAGCAGTGGATTCCACGCGTAGATCGTGAGCCGGCCGAGCGGTAGGTCGAGCGCCTGGAGGAGCAGGACGAGCGCGGCCAGCGCGAGCAACTCGGCGATGCCGAGGGCGAGCTTCATGGCGGCCACGTTATCCGGCGCGATCCAGTACACTGCGCGGAAGAACGCTTGCGCCGGCGGCGGATACACCGTCTGCCACGTCGGGTGGTTCAGGTTCGGGTAGATGTTGGCGTCGCGCAGCCCGGCGAGCTCCGGGGCCGCCGGCGGGTACGCGTAGGGATCGATCCCGGCGCTGGCGACACGGGCGTCCCAGACGTACCGGTACGCGTCGGTGGAGAGCGTGGGCGAAGTCGGGAGAAGAATCAGGCGAGCGACGATACCGATTGCCAGGATCATCGCGACACTGCGGCGGCTACGGAGAGGGTAGGCGGCGAGGGCGCCCGCGCCGTAGGCCAGGAACGCCAGGCTGAAGAGCACCAGAAATGCGCGCGGCGCGAGGACGAGATTCGGGATCCGCGCCAGGCCCCAGCAGGCGGCGCTCAGTCCAATCCCCGCCCCGGTCAGCGCGAGAAGGAGCACGCGATGCGCTCAGCAGGCCGATCGATCCGCTGGCCGATGATCGCGGGGACACTGTTCGGTGGCATCGCCGTCGGCGCGACGGGTCACCAGCTCCTCGCGGCGCCACCCTCGTTCACCGAGACTCCACTCTATCGCGCCGACCTGACGAGACTCGACAAACCCGAGTTGATCGTCTCCCGACTGGAGACGACGCCTGGCTGGTCGCATGGCCGACACTATCACGCCGGCCACGAGCTCGTGTACGTGCTGGAGGGCGAGGGCTCGCTCGAGGTCGAGGGCGCCCCGGCGCAACGCCTGCAACCCGGCACGGTCGCGCACGTGCCGCCCGGACGGATTCACGCGGGACGCAACGCGAGCCGGACCGCGGCGTTCAAGGTTCTCCTGATCCGCATTCACGTCAAGGGCGAGCCGATGTCCGTCGAGCTCAACTGATCGACATGGCGACAGTGCGCGAACACTACGACGGGGTGCTGGCGGAGCACTACACGCGCATGCTTGGTGACTTCGAGGCCAAAGTGACCGAGCAGCGCGCGCTGCTCGAACGACTGGGCGTCAGCGCGCGGCCGTCGGGCGGGCTGGCCGTCGATCTCGGCTGCGGCTCTGGCGTCCAGTCCGTCGCGCTGGCGCGGCTCGGCTTTCGGGTGCTGGCCGTCGACTTCAGTCAGCGACTCCTCGCCGAGCTGAGGGACCGGGCGCGCGGTCTGCCCGTCGAGGCGATCGCGGGCGACATCCGCGACGTGGCTCGGCTCGTGCCAGCGGGCATCGAGCTGGTCGTCTGCATGGGCGATACGCTCGCGCATCTGGAGCGCGAGGCCGACCTCGATCGCGTCTTCCACGGCGTAGCGGGGCGGCTCATGGCCGGCGGGCGGCTCGTGCTCACGTTCCGCGACCTCAGCGGCGAGCTGCGGGACCTCGATCGGGTGATCCCGCTCGGCGCGTGGGACGACCTCGTCATAACGTGCTTTCTCGAGTACGAGGCCTCCACGGTGAAGGTGCACGATCTCATCTGGGTACGGCAGCCGGATGGGTGGCGATTCCGTAAGGGCGTGTACCGCAAGCTGCGGCTCGCCCCCGCGCGCGTGACGGCCCGTCTCACCGCGGCTGGCTTCGCCGTCGAACGTCACGAAGCGCCGGCGGGGATGGTCGCGCTCGTCGGCGTCCTGGCGGGTCCGCGCCGGGCTCTTCAGCGCCGGCACGGCCGGATGTCCTCCGGTCGGGGCAGCGCCTCGGGCGGGGCGAAGACCGCGAGGTCCCAATCCGCTGGGGCGAGCCGCAAGAAGTCGACCTGACGATAGCCGACGGCGGCCAGGGTGCACGGTCACAGCGCCGAGACGACCGTGGTGCACGCGCTGCCGACCTTCGGAAGATCTCGGCTCCCGGCGCGCTCCCAGTCGAGGACGATCTGCTCGCCACGCGCGAAGGGACAGTAAGGATCCGGAGCGTCGGGCCGCCCGGTCAGCGCGCGGCGGCCGGCGCAGCCGCCGCGGCATGGACAGCCGGCGCACGCCGGGGGCGGGCGCCGCGCGGCGACGAACTCATCTGCCTCGATGATGTCTTCACCGACGCGCTCGAGATCGGCGATCGTGAGGCGGCTGCCGGGCCAGTACGTGCAGGGCATCACGCGGCCCTCGGGCGTGATTCGGATAGTCGACCGTCCGCAGCCTGGGCCGGAGAAGTCGTGCAGCCCGAGTACGCCGGCGAGCACCGGCTCGGTGGTGGCGACGAGGCGCGTGGCAGCCGCCAGGCCACGGAAGGCCTCCCAGAGCTGCTCGTAGGCGAGCGTGAAGCGGTCGGTCCTCGAGGGCTGGTAGACGTTGACTCGAAGGTTGGCGCCGAAGCCGGCGGCCACGTGAGCCAGCGCCGGCAAGCGTCGGTAGTTGATCGTCATCATCACCGCGGTCACCGTGACCGGTACCTTCAGGCCGGCGCAGCGCTCGAGCGCGGCGACGACGGTCCGCCAGTTACCCTGGCCGCGAAACGCGTCGTGCTCGTCCTCTGTGGGGAAGTCCAGCGACAGCTCGACGTTGTGAAAGCGGGTGAGCTGCGCGTCGTCGAGCCGGTCGATGCTGAGCCCGTTGGACGTGATGCTCGTCTTGATGTCGCGCACCGCCAGGTCGTCGAGGATGCCCTGATACTCCGAATGCAGGCCGTTCTCGCCGACGCCGAGATTCATCGAGGCGGCCGAAACGGCGTCGCATACGCGACGCACGTCGGCACGGGTGAGCCGATCCAGCACCATGTCCGGCCGGTAGCAGTGCGCGCAACGGAGATTGCACTCGTTGGTGAGCCCGATACCGACCGAAAACGCTTTCGCCACGCCAACCCTCCCTGACCGGCCGCACTATCGCACGCGGTCGGCGGACGGTGTCATGGGGATGTTAAATTATGCCGGCGTCGGTCGGCAACCCGCCGCGGCGCGGTGACTCGAGGAACGCACCTCCTGGGCGAATTCTCCAAATGGCGCAGATCTCCAGGCTTTACCCGCTTACGTTTGACGAGCGGGTGGTGGAGCCCTTCGTTCGAGCCGTGGTGGGCTAGACTCTCTCGATACGATCTGGTGAGCGGGATTGCACCGTGGGCGTAGACGATTCGTACTATCGCGAAAGGCTTGCCGATGTCAGGTGTTTGCTGTATCAGGATGCGGGCAGGCGCATGCGTAGGAGCATGACCAGGGAGGATTGCACTCATCATGGCGACTGACGTGTACCCGGGCAAGGATCTCGGCACGCTCGAGCTGACGATCACCGACGAGATGGTCCAGCATTACATCAAGGGGCTCGACGAACCGAACCCCTGGTACACGACGGCGTCGCCCTTTGGCGGACCGGTGGCTCCGGTGGTCATCTACCAGCAGGCGGACAGCGAGTTCAAGGGCTGGTACCTCGACAACCTCTTCGGCAACCTGTGGCGACGTCAGGAATGGGAGATCCATGCGCCGACGCGCGTTGGACAGGTCCTGCGCTGCAGCGCGCGGGTGGCCGATCGCTACCGGAGGCGCGATCGCGACGTCGTCGCGCAGGAGATGTGGGTGCGAGACGAGGCCGGGCACCTGATTGCGCGTAGCGTCCATCATCAGAGCTTCCTGGCGGAGCAGACCAGCGGCGAAGTCACCTTGCGCGATCCGGCGAGCAAGGACGGCGCGAGGCAAGGGGGCGAGCCCTCCGGGGAGCCGCTGTCGGTCGAGCTCCGCAAGACGTTCACCGACGCGATGTGTGACGAGTTCTTCTACCGCAGCCGGAACTACCACAACGACAAGGCCGCCTCGAAGGAGCTCGGCTTCGGAGACACGGTGATCGGGGGCCGCATGACGCTGTCATGCGTCACCGAGCTCCTGACCCGGCATTTCGGCCGCGGCTTCTACCTGGGCGGCCGCCTGGACATGAAGTTCACCAACGTGCTGTGGCCGAACGAGCCCTTCACCACGCGGGGGATCATCACCGGCCGTCGCCTGGAGGGTGGCCAGACGCGCGCCGAGGTCACGGTTTTCTGCGAGAAGAAGGACGGAACCAAGATCATCGTCGCCAGCGCGAGTGCTCTCGAAGGTTGTTGACGCGGGCGAACGCGGTAGACGACGATCCGCGTGATCGTCGCCTCGCCATGACCCGCTACGAGAGCCGCGATGGGCGGCTGCGCTTGTTCCGCGGGGACAGCCACTGCCTGCATCCGATCACGACGGGGAGCGTCGGGGTGATCGTGACCTCGCCGCCGTACTGGGTGAGAGGGCGGGGGCGTCCGTCGGCCGAACGTTACGCGCACGACTTGGCCGTGGGCTTCGGGCGTGAATGGAAGCGCGTCCTCGCACCCGACGGCGACCTCTGGTTGGTGATCGGCGATCGCCACGACGGCGCCGAGTGGGTGGGGATGGACGCGCTCGTCACCCGCTGGCTCCGTCGCACCGGCTGGCGCCTTCAGTCGCGCGGCTTCTGGGCCCAAACACGCTCCCGGGAGCGCTGGGACAACCGCGTCAACTATCTCCTGCGCTTCCGGAAGGTGGGTCAGATCGTGCGGCCGCGCGGAACCACGCTGTGCTGGATGCTGCCGCTGCCGCGCTCCCACCCGGACAGCATCTGGGACGCAATCCCGGAGCCCGTGGTCCGGACGGCGCTTGAAGGCAGCAAGAAGCGCGGGCCCGTCCTCGATCCTTTCGCCGGCGCGGGAACGGTCGGCCGGGTCGCCGCGTCCCTCGGACGCAAGTGGGTCGGCGTGGAGCGCGATCCGCGCATGGCCCGGGTCACGGCGCGTCGGCTCCAGCTCAGACGCGTCCGGGCCAGCCCACCTCGCCAACCTGGAGGCGGAGCAGCTTCGCCCCTTGAACGGCGCCTTCGTAGGGCGCGACCAGACCGCCGTCGGTCGTGACGTAGAGCGTGTTCTCATCGCCAGGCGCGCGCCCGAACGCGCACGCCGTGGTGCCGACGGCGCCCTGCTCTCGCACGCCAGCAGCGTGTGGCCATTCGGGTGGATGGGGTTCATCACTCGGTGAAACTGACTCCGAACATGGGTAGACCGCTCCTGGATTCCGTTTGCGAAGCCTCGTCCTGAAGCACGTCCCAGTGTTCGACGAGAACTCCATCGACGACGCGGAGGATGTCCGCCGCGATCCAGCTCTTTGGCCGGCCGTGTCCCGAGAAGCGTCCATGGACGATCACGAAGTCCCCGTCGGCCACGATCAGGCCAGGCTCATATTTCAGCGTCGCCGGGACGCTCTTGATCAGATTGAAGAGACCATCGCGGCCGGGCTCGATATGAGCGCTGTGCTGGATGTAGTCGGGGGACCAGTAGCGCTCAGCCGCCACATAGTCTCTCTTGTTGAAGAGGGTATCGAAGGCCTCGAGGACAAGTGCTTTGTTTTGCGACTCCTTGGTCCGACTCATATCCGCCTCCAGATTCCTGGTTGCGGGTCCTGATCGTGGCTCGTGGAAGCTGATCACCGCTGCCGTCGCCAACCCACCAGATGAGACTCGGGAGGTTGAGGATTCCGAACGTTGCCATGCCAGTGCGTGGTGGGCCGGTCGTGGACCAATGAGCCTGCGGTGCGCAGGCTTGATCGCTCAAGCCGGGACGTGCGTGTCGACGCGACGAGCACGATGGTGACACCGCAGAGCAACGCGATAGCGCCCGCCCCGAGGTCGATGGCAACTTTCAACCCGCATGCCGTGGCCACGACGCCCAGAAGGGATGCGACGCTGCCCATCGCGAGATATGCGACGAGATAGAGCATCGAGAGTGTGCCTCCGCGGTGCTCGGCGGGGGCGGCCGCGTTGATTCCCTGCAAGCCACCAAGAAAGAGCAAGCTGTAGCCGACACCTGCGGTCGCGGTGGCCATGAGGAAGAGGAGCAGTCTGTGGTCGGCGACTGATGAGGCGAGGAGGATCATGGCGCCCGTTGATGCCAGTGCTCCCAGCGACATCGAGACCCGGGACGGCAGAGGTCGCGCGAGGATTCCGACGACGCCGGCTACGATGGCGAACAGGGAGAGCGCGGCGCCATTCACGAGTACATTGGTCGATCTGACGAGATCTTGCGCTACCTGGGCGCCGAGGGACGGGATCACGGCACCGTGCGTATAGGCGGTTGTGACAGCCATCGCCGAGACCACAAAGGTCTTGCGTGTCCCGACGGGCATGGACGGGGCCTTGAATCGCCAGCGCGTGAGTGTCTCGTGAGCCGTCTGACGTGGCAGGAACCACGCTGCGACGAACAACGCAACGAGAATGACACACAAGACGCAGAAGCTGAGGCGAGCAGGAAGCGGAGCGTACTCGATCAGCGCGCCCCCAATGAGCAGGGCTGATGCGAAGCCTAGCGCCTGGGCGGCAGTCGTGATCGAGCTGGCGCGCTTGGACTGGCTAGCTGCGCTGAACTCGACCATCGCAGCTGCAGACGGACCCACAGAGAGTCCGACACCGATTCCCATGAATGCCCGCCCAGCGAAGAGCCAGGCGACGTTCGGCGCGACCGCGAAGATGAGGGCGCCGAGCAACGAAGCACTGAGCCCAAGCAGCATCGTCACGCGGCGTCCGACATAGTCTGAAACATCGCCGAAACTGGTGAGTACGACGGCGACCATCAGCGGATAGACGGCGAAAATCGCCGCCGTCACGGTAGGAGTGAGATGCCATTGCGCCGCATAGATCGGATACGTCATGGACGGCGCCGCACCCATCCAGAGGGTATGGCCGACCACACCGGCCGAGACCCAGAAGCTCGCTCGCTGTCCGAGAGTGTAGGAAGCAGTCTTCAGGCGGGAGCGCTGAGTGACTGTCTCGGACCTCGCGCTGCTCACGCCAGGGATGTTCGAGACGCCAGACCCGAGCCCCTGCGGCCCCGGGGACACCCGATCCCGCTGAGACTTTTCCAGAGAGCTCATCTTCATGCTCGAGCGCGTGCTGGGACCACTTTTCGTGACTTCCTGTGCCTCGAATCAGGCATTCATTCCGCCATCAACGGTGAGATTCGCTCCGGTGATGTACGAGGACTCCGGACCGGCGACGAACGCCACCAACGCGGCGACCTCATCGACCTGCCCATAGCGGTCGAGCGCTGTGGCGGCCTTCTGCGGCACCGCCCAATCGCCCTTCGCGGGATTCAAATCCGTGTCGATCGGACCTGGCTGGACGTTGTTGACCGTGATACCCCGGCTGCCGACTTCTCTGGACAACCCCTGAGTAAACATCTTCACGGCTCCCTTCGTGGCCGAGTAGGGGACCAGCCCGGGCACTCCGACACGCTCGCCCACGGACGAGCCGATCATGATGATGCGACCGCCGTTCTTCATGTGCTTCAGTGCGGCCTGCGTCGCGACCATCGTGCCGCGGACATTGACGTCAATCAGTCGGTCCAGTTCTTTCAGCGTGGTCTCCTCGAAGCTCTTGGGAATGGCCGTGCCGGCATTGTTCACAAGCACATCAAGTCGGCCGAAGGCGGCGACCGTCTTTTCCACCGCGGCCTTGCTGGCGTCAGCGTCGGCGGCGTCCGCCTGAATCGCGATTGCCCTTCCGCCGGCGCGTTCAATCTCTTTGACCACCGACGCGGCCGCGTCGGCGCCTTTTGTGTATGTGATGGCCACGTTCGCGCCGTCCGCGGCCAGACGTTTGGCGATTGCAGCACCAATGCCGCGCGAGCCGCCTGTGATCAGTGCAATCTTCCCTTCCAGTTTCTTGAACATTGTTCTTCTCCCTTACGCTCGGTCACCTCTTCAGATGTCTTGGGCGACTTGTCGTCGCATCTTCGAGGAATACTTTGTAAGCCGAACAGCGATGCTTCCGGAGCATGGGAGTGGAAAGATGGAACCAGCGCGAAGGCTACATACGTCGCGGCTACCTCCGAAAGTTCCCGGCCTTCCACTGCGCGTGCTCGTTGGGTAGGCACACGGCGGATGGCCGGTAGCCGGCGTCGAAATCCCTTGACAGGCCCACTGCCCGCACTGTACGTCCAGGCCGGCACGTGGCAATCGGACACTCGAGGAGGATCGATTTGAATGCATCCGTCCGTACCGGCTGGCTGCTCGCTGCCTGTGTCGTCCTTTCCGTGCATTCGGCCTGGGGCGCCGGCGCCCAGTCGCCGGCCGAGCGCCGCACCGAGTTCGGCATCGTCATCGGCAGTGAAGAGTCCGCGACCACCGGCACCTATGCCTGGAAAGGCGTGCCGTACGCAAAGCCGCCGGTCGGTGAGCTGCGCTGGAAGGCGCCGGTCGACCCGCAGCCGTGGACCGCGCCGCGCCCGACTCAGCAGTTCGGCAACGCCTGTGTACAGTACGGCCGGATCTACGGGCCCGGCGCGAACAACCGCTACGATGCGACGATAGGGACCACGCTCAACCAGGCGGTGGGCAGCGAGGACTGCCTGTACTTGAATATCTGGCGTCCGGCATCGCCACAGGGCGGGCTGCCGGTGATCGTATTTGTCTACGGCGGCAGCAACGTCTCCGGCTATACCGCCGATCCCGTCTACGACGGGGCCGCGCTGGCGAACTCCACCAACGCGGTCGTCGTGACCGTCAATTACCGGCTCGGCATCTTCGGCTTCCTCAACCTGCCACAGTTGAAGTCGGGCGTGGACGCCATCGAGGACTCCGGCAACTTCGCGCTCCTCGACCTCTTGAAGGCGCTAACGTTCGTCAACCGCAACATCGCTCGCTTCGGCGGTAACCCGGCCAAGGTCACGCTGATGGGCCAGTCGGCGGGCGCGATCGACGTCTACGCGCTTCTGACATCACCGCTCGTCGTCGGCGGCCATCCGAAGCTCTTCCACCGCGCAGTGCCGCTGAGCGGCGGGATCTCGCTTGCGAGCAACCTGCCGCCAGGCCGCATCCCGACGCTCAGTCCGGCGTCGATCGCGCTTGCGCAGGGCAATGCGCTCCTGGTAAACCAGCTTGTCGTCGACGGCCTCGCCACCGACACCGCGTCGGCGCAGGCGTACGTGGCAAGCCACACCCCGGCGCAGATCGCCGAATACCTACGATCGAAGAGCCCGGCGTCGCTCCTGTCGACGCTGCTGACGCGGCTAGCGGCGCTCGGTCTCGCCGGCTCGGGCCCGATCCCGGACGGCACCGTTCTTCCGACCGACCCGATCGCCGCGATCAACGCTGGCGACTACCTGCGTGTGCCGGTGCTCGCAGGCAACACGCGGGACGAGGCCAAGCTGTTCCCGACCTTCCTCACGCTGCTCGGTGGGCCGAGCGGACGTCTTGTCAGCGACGCGCAGCTGTTTGCGATTCAGTTCAATTACGACCCCGACGCCCCGCCGCAGATCACGATCGAGCAATGGATCCCTGCGTTCTACCTTCCGGTGACGACGCCCGCCACGGGCTTCAACGCGCGCACCGACCTGCTGAACAGCATCTTTTTCATCCCGAGCCGCGACAACGTGCTCGATGCGCTGAAACGGCAGCAGCCCGAGGTCTGGTATTACCGCTTCGACTGGGATGAGGAGCCGGCGCCGTTCAACGACATCTACGGCGCCGCGCACGCGTTCGATCTCGCGTTCTTGTTCGGCAATTTCGGCCCGTCTCTCTTCGCGAAGGTCGAGTTCTCGACCGCCAACCGGCCGGGCCGGCTCGAGCTGTCCGAGGCGATGATGCAGAGCCTCGGGGCGTTCGCGCGCACCGGCGACCCGAACACGCCGACGCTCGGCGTCACGTGGCCCCTATGGCCGGCGATGCTGAAGTTCGACGCGACCCCGACGCACAAAATCATCAGCGTCGAGTAGCGATGGTGCGTGCGCACGTTGAGACCGACGACGGCATAGACGACACCCAGGATCCAGGCCGGCGAGCGTCCTGGCCGTCGCACCAGGTGCCTTTAGTGGGCGGCTCTCGTCTCCTCACCTGGTTCTCCAGAGTGTTGGCACGGTCTGCCGCACTCGACACAGTCCATGCAGATGTGGTGCTAAAATTCCGGCCGTGGTGCTCGTGGACGAAGCCACTGGTGTGCTCGCAGAGGCGCTGCCCCGGGGTCGACAACGTCCCTTTGTGGCCGCGGGAGACGAACGGTCGTCGTGGGAACCTCCGGAGCGCCGCCCGTCCGGGAACGCCGAACAGCCTGAGCGTGCCCGAGTCTCCGTCAGTCTAGCAACTGTTAAGGTTCTGGTCGTCGACGACGATGCGGCGTCCCTAGACTATTTTTCGTTTGCGCTCGAAACATGTGGCGCTGTCGTGACAGTGGCCACCAGCGCACGTGAGGCGTTAGAAATCATCCCGCAAGTGTCGCCTGACGTGATTCTGAGCGACATCGCCATGCCGGGTGAAGACGGCTATTGGCTGCTTGGCGAGATTCGTCGTCACGCTGATCGCGGCGTCAGCGGGCTCCCGGTTGTCGCGGCAACGGCCTACGGGCGCAATCATCCGCGTGAGCGGGTACTCGCTGCGGGATTTCACGAGCACTTGTCCAAGCCGGTCGACCCCGATCTCCTGTGCCGCGTGATCGCCGCAGCCGCCGGACGCTGAAGATCGCCTAAGCTGTCAACGGCAGCGTCACGGTAAACGTCGCGCCATTCCCTTTGCCTGTGCTTTCGGCCCGCACAGAGCCGCCATGCAATTCGACGAGATGCTTCACTAAGGTAAGACCAAGGCCCATGCCTTGGTGTGCTCGCGTCATGGAGCTGTCTTCCTGCCAGAACTCCTGGAACACGTGCGGCAGCAGCTCGGGGCTGATCCCTTCGCCGTTATCACGCACGATGACCTCGGCCCAGTCACCGACGCGTCGCAGAGCGACGTCGATCCGGCCGCCGCGCGACGTGAACTTGACGGCGTTTGCGACAAGATTCCACACCACCTGCTGCAATCGGTCGATGGCCCCCTGCATGAGGCCCACCTCGGCGAGCGTGGTGACCAACTCGATCTGCTTGGCATTGGCCGCCGGTCGAATAGTGTCGAGCGCAGCCTCCACGACGTCCCGAAGCGAGAGGGGGCCCACGTCGAGGCGTAGGCGACCGGTGACGGCGCGTGAAAGATCCAGCAGGTCCTCCACGAGTCGCGCCTGGGCCGAGGCGCCTTTCACGATTGCCGTGATTGCACGCTTGCGGGACTGCTCGTCCAGTTCTGGCCTCTCGAGGAGTCTCGCCCAGCCAAAGATCGCGTTGAGCGGTGTGCGCAACTCATGGGAGATCGTGGCAAGGAACTGGTCCTTTGCACGAATGAGGGCTTCCGCTGCGGTTCGAGCCTCATGCTCGTGCTTGAGAAGTACGTTGCGGTATTCGTCGAGTCGTCGACGTTCTGAGATGTCGCGGGCGACTTTTGAAGCGCCCACGATGTGCCCAAATCGATTGCGTACCGGCGATACAGTCAGCGAGATGTCGATCAAACGACCATTTCTCGCCATCCGCACCGTCTCGAAATGATCGATGCGCTCGCCACGGCGGACACGCGCGAGCACGTCGTCTTCTTCGGCGCGCCGGTCTTCGGGGACGATAAGCGTGATGTGCTTGCCGATCGCCATCTGCGCGGGCCAACCGAACATACGCTCGGCGCCACTGTTCCAAGACGTAATGACTCCATCCAAGGTCTTCGACACGATGGCATCATCGGACGAATCGACGATCGCGGCGAGCAACACCGAGGCGTGTTCCTCGAATACGGCGAAGGACTTCTCGGAGGATTCCGCCCCATTGTGGATCGCTTCGCGGGCCTCATCGCGGAGGGTGCTGTCGCTCATCTGTAAGGTGCCCCTCTAAAACCGACTCGACACAAAATCACAATCTGCTATCTGAAATACTGCTAGGCGAAATTATCGAGACTTTCCTTCGAATCCGCATCGGGTGATCACCTGATGCGGGATGGACCGTCGGTTACAAAGGAGCTCGATGAGGAGAGTTCGTGGCACCGGCCAAGTCGGCCGCCTTGGACCCGTTGTAGGATTACCTCCGGGAGGACATTCTATTCATGCGCTGGAAAACATTAGCATAATCAGATTCCCGGTGACGACATCCGGGCAGTTTCAGGGCCCATCAAAGGCGGGCAACACACCTCTTCCTCGATCCCGAGACTGTGCAGTAGCGGCTAACAGTCACCCCCTTCTTTTCATTCCTCACCGAGATCCTTTGGCGTGATGGTCTTCAGGAACTCGAGCAAACGCCCCTGGGCCGGCGCATCGATCGGTGCCGCCTGCGGCGGCTCCATGGGTTCCGTCTGGGCGGGCAGAGCAGAGATCGTCGAAGGTCCTCGCGGTGCGGGAGTAACTGTCACTGTCTGCTCCGGGGCGGTCGGGGCGTTCTGGCTCTGGGCATCTTCCCAGGAGGACCACGGGGCGAACAGCCGGATGTCCACCCGCCGGGCCCTGGCAAGGGCCTCCGGGCTTGCCTTCTCGCCAGCACCTAGCGCCTCCGTGCCCATGGAGATCGCTCTCAGCTGGCGCAGCTCGATGCCGTGACGTTGCATGAGATAGCGCGTCACGGCCTCTACGCGTTCGCGGGCGAGCTCGCGATTGTATCGGTCGGTCCCGCGCGAATCGGCAAAGCCTTGTAGCTCAAGGACCGCGTTGGGGTCCGCCGTGAGAGCCTTGGCCACGTCGTCGAGCTCGTTGACGTCCTGGCTTCGGATTTCAATCCGAGCGGAGTCGAAGTAGACGGATTTCGTGTCCAGGAGCCTGTACCTGTTGCGACTCGCGACGCGTTGCGAAAGCCGGGCTTCGACATCGCGCGCGGCCCCTGTCGCCTGGTTTGCCCTGTTCTCGGCGCTGCTCGCGCGAGCGCCCACCTCACTCATCCGCAAGTCGAGACCGTTGAGCCGCTGGTCGGCAACGTCGATCGCCTGGCGGCTCTCCCCGGTGCGATCCGCCGTCTCACGCAGCTTCGTCTCCGTCGCGGTCATCTGCTGGGTGAACTTGCTCTCCGTCTCACTGACCTGCTTCTGTACAAAGCTCTTCGTCGCGCAGGCGGAGCCGAGCACGGCGACACCGCCGCAGAGGAACAGGGAAGCCAGTTCTTGTGTCATGAACCGCTCTCCTTCGTCAAGAGTTCGCCGATGTGAGCCGTACTTCGTCCGGGCGCTGGTACGATGAGCAGACTCCTCACGCGAGCCCGAGGCCGGCGCGGGCAATCAGAAACCAGGGCGGTGGTTGCCGAGCTCCTGACGAAACTCGGCATGGCGGGCCGCGTGCTTGCCTCGGGGCGGTGACGGCAACCTGCGGCGTCCATGGCGATTCAATGCAAGCGTAAGGACGCGGCGAGAGGATTTCTATGAGGTTCTCACCCGAATCGGATCAGGGAAGATCCTTTAACCCCTTCGTTCACCCGGACTCCGCCCCGGAAGTTGCCTCGTTGCTTGGTTTCGCCGCTCCTCTTTCGAGAGGACGCTGGCGGCCCTTTCCATCGCGACTGCCGAAAGGCCTTGGTAATGAGCGCGCGCCCTTTCGCCGTGAGCTCGACCAGAGTAGCGCCCGATCGGAGTGAGCATTCCCGGCAGCGCCGAGCGCCATTTGACAGAGCATCTGTTTGGCCAGATCCTCTGGTGCGTCGAGCGACTCGCGTGGCCCTCGAGTCCGCCGGAGCCAGGCTAAGCCCGTCCCAAGCCAGTTCCCGGGAGGTCAGTCATGACGACTGCGCTACGGAATACCGGAATCGAGCCGGTGGGCGAGATGCCGTGGGGTACCCACTTCTGCCATTTCTACGAGACCAAGGACGATCTGCTGGAGACCCTGCTCTCCTTCTTCAAGGTCGGCCTCGAAGCCGGCGAGTTCTGTGCGTGGGTTGTCTCCGAGCCCCTCACTGAGGAGGAGGTCTGGCAGGCTTTGGACCGCGCGGTTCCCGGCCTGGGCCGCTACGTCGCCGACCAGAGCATTGAGGTCTTGAAGGCCCGGGACGTGTATCTGGCGGGAGGAGAGATCAATCTCCATCGGATCATCAGCAACTGGAGCGCGAAGCTCGAGCGGGCGCTGTCCCGAGGCTACCAAGGCATCCGGGTGAGCGGGAACACCGCCTGGCTCGAGCAAAAGCAATGGCGAGACTTCATGGAATACGAGACGGAGCTGAACCGGGGCATTGGCGATCAGCCCATGCTAGTGCTTTGCACGTATCCGCTCACGACGTGCGGCGCCACCGAGTTCCTCGACGTGGCGGGCACGCACCAGTTCGCCGTTGCCAAACGTCGGGGCCGCTGGGAAGTGGTCGAGACGCCTCAGCTCACGCAGGCGAAGGCGGAGATCGCCCGGCTCAACCAGGATCTCGAGCAGCGGGTGCTCGAGCGGACGACGGAGCTGGAGGCAGCGATCGGGGACCAGAAGCGGGCCTCGGAGGCTTTGCAGGAGGCCCAGAAGGCACTGGCGCATGTCACGCGGCTCACCACCATCAGCGAGCTGACCGCATCGCTGGCCCATGAGGTGAACCAGCCGCTCGCCGCCATCGAGGCGAACGCCACCGCGAGCCTGTGCTGGCTCGATCACACTCCGCCCGCGCTCGACGAGGCCAGACAGGGAATGCAGCTGGTGATTCGGGACGCCCAGCGGGCGGGCGATGTGATCGCGCATGCGCGTGCGCTCGTGAAGAAGTCGGGCGGGGAGAAGTCCCTCGTGGGCGTGGATCAAATGATCCGCGAGGTGCTCAGCCTCGTCCAGCCCGAGGTGCAGAAGCACGCGGTCGTCGTCGAGGAGGCCCTGGCCGACGGTCTTCCCCCAGTGCTGGGAGACCGGGTCCGGCTGCAGCAGCTTGTCCTGAACCTGATCATGAATGGGATCGATGCGATGGCGGAGGTGACGTCGCGCCCGCGCCGGATGCTCATCTCCTGCGAGCGTGATCAAGGAGAGGACGGCGGCCCGGGCATCCTCGTCGCCGTGCGGGACGCCGGTGTCGGCGCTGCGGCGGATGACCTCGAGAAGCTCTTCGATCCTTTCTTCACGACCAAGCGGGATGGCCTGGGGATGGGGTTGTCGATCGGCCGTTCCATCGCTGAGGCTCACGGAGGACGGCTGTGGGCCAGCCGCAACGCGGATCATGGGCTGACCTTCCATCTGCTGGTTCCGGAGACGAGCAACCACGGTCTGACCCCGTCGCCGCAGTAGAGGACCGAGATTTTGACGCTTGCGTTGACGTCGATCGACGTGCCAACGCTCGAGCGTCAACGGTAACCGGGAAGATCCACATATCCGATTCCTGCGCGCCCAGTCGTCTCCGTGGTCGGCGCTGTGGTAGTTGCACACACTGCCGGGGTCTCGGGTGGGGTGCCCGCACAGAGCGCAGAGACCCATGATGCGAAGCCAGCGCCGACATCGTCCATGTGCTTACGAAGATGTCGCCTCCCGAATGGTTTCACGGGCTCGGCAGACGGCTCTCCTCGCAGAATGGCATCCGACCCCGGCGAGGCCCGCATTTTACATGCATGCACATACTACCCGTGCGTGAGCTCGTGAATCGAGTTGGCATCGGCCGGCGTCTGAAAGGCCATGGAGCAGTCATGATGAGAGCGATGCGCGCGGAGTCATTCACAGGGTACGGAGGGCTGAAGCTGGTCGAGGTGCCAAAACCTCGTCGAGCCGATGGAAGGGTGCTTGTCCGGATCACCGCAGCAGGCGTCACTCCGCTGGACCACACCATCCTGTCGGGCGGGTACCCACGAGCGACGGCGCCTTTGACACTGGGGAATGAGGGTGCAGGTGTCGTGGAAGATCCCGGCGACTCGGTGTTCTCAGAGGGCGCCCGGGTCATGTTCACCGGCGCGTACGGTGTCGCCGAAGACGGCACCTACAGCGAGTGGATTGCGGTGCGTGAGGAGGATCTGTGCATCATCCCGGACACCATCGATGATGTAGCCGCCGGCGGCATGCCGGTCGCCTATCTGACGGCGCAGATTACGCTCACGCAAGCGGGCTTCGGGCCAGGTAAGACCGTCCTGGCGCCGGCCATCGGCGGCGCGGTCGGTAACGCCGTCACCCAGTTGGCTCGCGCTCAGGGCGCGGCGAGAGTTATTTCGACGACGACCAACCCGGCCAAAGCCGAGCAGGCACGGGCCCTGGGTTTCGACAACGTCATCGATCTCTCCGCGGAGAGTCTCACTGAGGGCGTCGCTCGCCTGACGGGAGGCCGCGGAGCGGATATCGTCATCGACAGCGTGGGCGGTGCCCTGACGGGTCACGCGCTCGCCACGCTTGCCCTCGGTGGCGTTCTGACCTCGCTGGGATACTCGGCTGGGCGCACGACGACGATCGATGTCACGGACTTGATCTGGAAGCGCGCGAGCATGAGCGGCTTCTCCCTGTTCGCGCAATCGCGAGCGATCAAAGCGGCCGCCTGGGCCACCATCCTGCCACTGTTGACGTCGGGAAGGGTGAAGCCGGTCGTCGAACGAGCGTACAAGCTCGACGAGGCCGCCGAAGCTCTCCGCCATCTAATCGAAAACCGGCCCTTCGGCAGAGTGGTGTTGGCGGGGTAGTGCACGAGCGGCAAGGCGGTGATCGCGCCAGAGGCCTCGTCGATATCGCGGCCGGCCCGGGCGTCCGACCTCTGAAGGAGAGCCGCACGCGACGGGTCGGCCTCAAGGCTCCGGACGGCCTCTGATCCCGCGGCCTACCCTTGGCTGAGGATGAGATCCGAGCGATCGTATTCCGGGCTCGCGCCGGTCGCAGCCGGCTGCACGTCTAGGGGCTCGCGCGAGGAGGGTATCGCGTCGCTTGCCTTCGCAGGTTCGCTGACGGCGGCTCCATCTTTTGTACGAGAGTTGCTGGACGCCTTCTCGAGGGCCCAGCCCGTACCCAGCACCGCCAGCATCACAAAGGCACTGAGACCGATCGTCCGCCGAGTCCTGTTCATCGTCCTATCCTCCTCCGCGAAACCGAGAGTCCGTCGCAGCGCACGGCGGAGACCAGCGACCCATGTCGACGGCCGTACCGCCTGCGACCTCCAGGGTTGGCAACAACGGTGCCAAGGGGAAAGGCGGCGAGAACAAGCTGCGGACGGCCACCACGCGCTCGTCGATTCCGGACATGGGGCCCGGTGCGGCACGGGGAGCCGTCTCAGAAATGCTGCAGGAGAATCTCCGCCGAGCTGGGACAGGTCGGAGAACTTTGCGTGCGATAAGGCGGCGATTTCGGTGATGTCCTCGGCTCGAACACGGTCCTATTGAGAGTGATTGCCTTGGCCGCGGAGGCAGTCGCCATGCGAGCCCGGCCAGCGGGTTCTCGCACGGCGCCAGCGTCGCGGACCAGCACGAGAAGGCTCCGAACCCGTACGTCGCGCAAGAATGGACGCCCCGGTAGGTTCGCGTGATCAATCGGGCGTTGTGCCTGACGACCCCCGAAATGCCCTGCCCGGCCGAGAGCCATCCGGATTTCGATCTCGTTCGTCGGCGCGCTTGACTTCGGCCGCCAGCGGCGCGATCGTGGCGCCCGGCGGGGGCGGGGGTAGCGGGCGCTCCACCAAACCCGGGACACGACCAGACGTCGCCGTGAGTTAAAGTAACGGCGACTCGCTGAGAGAGGAGATCGCCATGCCGCTCCATGAAAGAGGCCCTGTCCGCATCCACTACGAAGAGGTCGGTTCCGGCTTCCCCCTGCTGCTCATCCCGGGCGGCGGGCTCAATTCAGCCCTCTCATCCTGGCAGACAGCCTCGCCCTTCAACCCGATGGAAAGGTACAAGGACGACTTTCGCTGCATCTGCGCTGACCTGCGCAACGCC
>QHSQ01000575.1 GCA_003221615.1 Candidatus Rokuibacteriota bacterium
CCGCTCTCCGGCTCCGGTTTGATTCAGTGATTCGGCGGTCGCTGCTCGCTTCGGTCGCCCCTCTTGCGTTCTTCATATTCATCGCGACCGCCGCGGCGCTGCTCCTCACGTTCACGACGGGAAGCGCTCAGCCAGCCGTGGCCCAGGACACCGCCGCCCGCGCACCGAGAGTGACCCTGGGCAGCGATTCGAGGAGCGGTCACCGCTCCATCCGGATAAGCGGCTCGTCGGGAGCTCCGGTCTATCCGACGGTCGACCTCGCGTGCGATGGCAAACGCTGGACGCTTGCCCTGACGCGGTCCGAGGACGGCGCGGTCTACGAAATCTCGCGCGCCAACGTCGAGCTGATGTTGAGCGCGGTCGAGTGCCGTGTGTTCCTGCCTGACCGCGAGATCGTGGTGTCCCGTCAGCAGCTGTGGGTTGCGTGGGCGGGCCTGCACCTGGGAGCGGGAGGGGCGGCTCCCCAGATGCTCGTCGGTCAGGTCGTCGACGTCATCGACGGCCAGACGATTCTGGTCAATCTGGGTGAACGCTCCGAGACCGTCCGCTACATCGGAATCAACACCCTGGAGACCAACCGCAAGCCGCCGAGCACCGAGCCCGCGGTGGGCGACGCCGTCCAGGTCAACCGCCAGCTGGTCGCGCGCCAGCAGGTTCGTATGGAGCTCGACACCCAGGAGCGGGACCGCGACGGGCGGCTCCTCGCGTATGTCTATGTCGCGGAGCGGATGGTCAACGCCGAGCTCGTCCGTCGTGGCTCCGCGGAGGTCAAAACGGTCCAGCCCAACGTGCGCCATCGCGAATTGTTCGTCACGCTCGAGCAGGAGGCCCGCGACAACCGGCGAGGCCTGTGGGCCGATCCCTCGGAGCCCACCACGCCGCCGGCGGTCGAGCCGGCCGCTCGCCAGATCTCCGAGACGCGTCGCGGTATCGCTCCCGACAATTCCTGGGCATGCCCTGCGCAGCAGCCGATCAAGGGCCAGGCCACCTCCTACATCGGAGGCGGTCGGTGCGTCTACCACGTGCCGGACGGTGAGCTCTATGGCGCGACGAAAGCGGAGCGCTGCTACGCGACGGTCGAAGACGCGCGGCAGGACGGGTGCGTGGCCTCGAGGCGCTAGGGCCCCGAGAGCGGGTCAGTCGGGCTTCGTGTACTTGCACTCTCCGGACAGCGTCGGCTGTTCCGCCAGAACGAGCGCGTCGGCCGACAGCTTCTCCGCATTCGCGACGATCCCCGCGGCCCTCTTCTTCATGGCGTCACAGTGCCCGACGACCTCGGGCTCGGGCATGAACGACGTGAACGCGGCGAACGCCGCGCCCTCGTCTTCGGCGACGGCAGCCCCACCGCTGTAGCGCTGAGTCCGCCCACGCACGGTGTACTGGTAGCCATCCGGCCGCGTCGTGAGCGTCATGCCCGGCCCTCTGGCGAGGCACTTCTCCAGGAGGGCCCACGCGACCTCGGACCGCCGCGGCTCGGCCACCGGGGCAAGCGCGAGCTTCGTCGTCACGAGCTGGATGGTCTGCTGAAACTCCTCTTCCTGTTCGGTGACGCTCTTCCGCAGGCGCTCCTTGGCCTCCGAATACTCCGGGTAGTGATTGTGGAGGTCCGCGCTCAGGACTCGGTGGGAGGTGAAGAGGGACCTGAGCTCGACCGGTAGGCGCCCCTCGGCGCGAACTCGCCGCGCGACTTGCGACATCCGGTCCGCGTCCGTCCGTAGAACCGGCTGGAGCTGGCGCAGATGGGCCTGGCGGGGGTCCGTAGCCTTAGCCTCCTGGGTCTCCGGAGGATTCGCCTGCTTCGTTTCCGCCGGCCGCGCGGGCTCCTGGACGGGCTCGGGCGCGGCGGTCGGCCTTCCCCCCAGCGCGAGGTCGGCGTTTCGGGGCTCGAGCGCCGACCGGGACGCGTAGAACCCGCCCAGGCCGACGGCGACCGCCACGAGCGTGAGACCGACGAGCAGCGAGCGCGTCGAGAGCCGGCCCAACATCGCGGTCACCGAGGCGCGCCCCGAGGGACGCTTCGCGCGCGCCGCGACACGCTCGAACCGTCGCCGATCTCGATTCGTCAGCATCTCTTGGATTGTCGCGCCGAAGATCGGCGTCTCCGAGCGATTCGGCTGACGAGGATGGGGCCTACGGAAGTCGCGGAGTAGAAATGGTGGAGCTGAGGGGAGTCGAACCCCTGACCCCAAGACTGCCAGCCTTGTGCTCTCCCAACTGAGCTACACATAGCCCAGCGGGGCGAGGAATCTTACCGCCTTGTCGCGCTTGCGGGCGAGGCAGGGAATCCCCGGCGCATAGTACATCCAGCCAAGCAGCCGTATGGACTCGGCCTTGGCGTAGCGAAGAGTCCAGATCGACCGTTGGCTCCGCCCGCCCCCGTTGTGGATAGCTCCCGAGAGCCCTGTCGCCCTGCGGATACTTTCCTGAATCCACGCGAGAAACCGACGGCTCGCCGAAACCAACGACACATAGAGACGCTCGTACACGTAGTGCGCGCACTTCGCAGCGTGATAAGTGTCGGTGCACACGAGGACAGAACCGTCGCCGTCGATGCAGCCACGAAAGAAATCCGCGAACAGCTCGTCCGGGACGGCGAGTGGCCCTATGGTTCGGCTCTTCGCCGGCGTGAGGCCCACGCGGAGAAACCAGTCGTACAGATCGTGGTCGTGCCACTGAACTTTGTGAAGGAATCCGGTTGAGCTCCGAACTCGTGAGATCGGAGCCTCGAGCTGAAGACAGTGTCGCAGGGTCTCGATCTGCTCGAGATCCTTGGAAACCAGCGACATCTGGCCTTTCCTCCCCGAAAGATTCCCTCAGTGGCCATCAGACCAAGCGCATAGGCGATCTCCGGGCTCCAAGTGATACCGCCGTCAACGCGACGACGCGGCCCAGGGCCCCTCGGCCTGACATTCATCTCAAGCTGCCGTAGTCGGCGCAGGATCGTCGCGCCCGCGCACCCGAGCTTCATCGCAACTTTCTCAGTCGAGAACCTTTCATCGACATAGAGCTGCTTCAGCATCCCGAATCGATTGGTATCCGCGATGGACGCATTGATCCTCGAAAGCCAGCATCTGCTTGCGCTACCCCGGCGTCAACGCCCACTCCTTCGGACAGTCCGCCCCCGGAGACACCCGGCAAATCATTGAAATTGTTTGATG
>QHSQ01000154.1 GCA_003221615.1 Candidatus Rokuibacteriota bacterium
CGGGCATGGTCATCGGCCTTCTCTGCGGCTACTGCGAGGGACGACTGGACCTCATCGTCCAGCGCGTCATGGATGCGATCCAGGCCATCCCGGGGCTCGTGCTCGCGCTGGCGATCGTTGCGGTGCTCAAGCCGAACACGACCAACGCGATGCTGGCGATCGCCGTGGTGATCATCCCCGGCAACTCGCGCATCGTCCGCGGCGCGGTGCTCTCCGCGAAGCAGAACCGGTACGTGGAGGCGGCGCAGGCTATGGGATGCCGCCACCCGCGGATCATCATGACCCACATCCTGCCCAACGTGACGGCGCCAATTCTGGTCATCGCCTCGATCTGGCTCGGCAACGCGATCCTGATCGAAGCGACGCTCTCGTTCCTGGGTGTCGGCACCCAGCCGCCGACGCCGTCGTGGGGCTTGATGCTGTCGAGCACCGGCCGGGCCTTCATGGAGCAGGCGCCGTGGCTCGCGATCTTTCCCGGCCTGGCGATCAGCCTGGCGGTCTTGGGCTTCAACCTCTTCGGTGATACGCTTCGGGACGCGTGGGATCCGAAGCTCCGGCGGAATGGCTAGGGTGCGCTTCCAGATAGAGGGGGAATCATGCCGTACAACCTGATCTCCGGCGACAACCACATCGATCTGACCTACCTGCCGCCCGACCTCTGGTTGTCGCAGGCGCCGGGGAAGTGGAAGCTGATGGTGCCGCGCGTTGAGGAGCTGGAGGACGGCTGCCACTGGTTCGTAGACGCTCAGGACAAGGGCATGTGGAACGGCGTGGGGCCGGGGTTCCTCCCGTACACCCGGGGGATGTTCGGCCACATCGACGAGATGCACGACATCGGCTTCGAGTGGGACTCTCGCCCCGGCGCGCGGCCGCGGCCGACCACGCCCGAGCTCAGGCTGGCCGACCTGGACCGTGACGGGATCGACGCCGAGATCGTCTACGGCTGTCTGATGATCAACGATCACATCAACGACGCGTCGATGCGCATCTGGGCCGACAAGATCTACAACGACTGGGCGTCCGACTTCGCCAAGCGCTCGGATCCCAAGCGGGTGTTCCCGCTGGCGATCATCCCCAACACCGATCCCGTGGAGGCCGCCGCCGAGGTGCGCCGGTGCGCCAAGATGGGGCTGCGGGGCGGCGATCTCTCGTTCAAGCGCATGGCGCCGCCGCTCTATCACTCCGGCTGGTATCCGCTCTGGGAGGCCGCCGCCGAGTGCAAGTTCCCGATCGCCTTCCACTCGACCGGCTTCAAGGCGCTGCGCGCGCCGGACACGCCGGAGATGGAGAAGCAGTTCTTCACCCAGTGGCGGCTGGTGCGCTCGGCCCTGTTCCAGCTGGACACCATGGAAGTGCTGGTCTCGCTTCTGGCTTCGGGCGCCTGCGAGAAGTACCCGGACTTCAACTTCGTCCTGGGCGAGTCGGGCGTGACCTGGCTGCCGTACGTGTTCGACCGGCTCGACACCGAGTACTTCGACCGGGCCCGGTCGCTGAACTTCAAGCTGAAGCCGAGCGACTATTTCCGCCGCCAGGGCTTCGTCACCTATCAACAGGATCAGTACCTGGAGCCGATCATCCCGCTCATCGGCGAGGACAACATCATCTGGGGAGCGGACTACCCGCACCCGGACTGCATCTGGCCGAACTCGCGCAGCACACTCGGGAAGAACCTGGTCGGGATCTCGGAGCGGGTGCAGAAGAAGATCACGTGCGAGAACGCGGCCCGTCTCTACAACATCAAGTAAAGGATCGGTGATGGCGCCCAGCGGGATCGAGATTCCATCGCTCAAGGGGAAGGTGTCGGAGCAGGAGTGGGCGGTCCGGGTGGATCTGGCAGCCTGCTACCGGCTGCTGGTGCGCTACGGCTGGGAGGACCTGACCTTTACCCACGTCACGGTGCGGGTGCCGGGCGCCGAGGATCAGTTCCTGATCAACCCCTACGGGCTCTTCTTCGACGAGATCACGGCCTCGAGCCTGGTCAAGATCGATCTCGAGGGACGCAAGATCGGCGACTCGCCGTTCCCGGTGAACCAGGCGGGCTTCGTCATCCACAGTGCCATCCACGCCGCGCGCCACGACGCGCGCTGCGTGCTCCACACGCACACGGTGAGCGGCATCGCGGTCTCGACGCAACGCGCCGGCCTCTTGCCGATCTCGCAGCACGCGATGTCCGTCATCCCGAGCCTCGGCTATCACGACTTCGAAGGCATCGCGACGCGTGACGACGAGAAGCCGCGGCTGGTCGCGGATCTCGGCGACCACACGCACCTCATCTTGAGGAATCACGGGCTGATCACGGTGGGGGAGACCGTCGCGGACGCCTTCGTCGCGATGTACTTCCTCGAATCGTCCTGCGCGATCCAGGTGCGCGCCCAGTCCGGCGGCGGCGAGCTGATTCCGGTGCCGAAAGACGTCCTGGATGCCGCCTACGCCGGGCCGGCTCGGCCGCGCGGCCGCGGCGAGACGATCTGGCCCGGGCTGCTCCGGCGGCTCGACCGCATCGATCCTTCCTACAAGACCTGAGCCGCGCCTTTCGTCAGTGGCTGTGGTCCGCTCTCGTGTGGTCGAACCGCGCGTGGTGCTGGCGGAGTAGATCCCTCCCGTAGTCGTTCCCGTTCGGCGTGCGGACCACCGTGTGGATGTGGTGCCGCGAGGGCGCGTCGTTGTCGAAGGCGATCCCGCGCTGGTGGTCGAACTCGATCAGGATGACCGGGCTGTGGATCCGGTAGTAGAAGACACCGTCCTCGTCAGTGCCGCCCATCCACGCGAAGTACGTATGGTTGAGATGGCGCTTGACCTCGTTCCGTCTCGCCTCGGAGTGGCCCGGCCGGATACGTCCGATGTACGTCTCGAGCACGTCGAGCAGCATGCGCTGCTGGGTGGTCGTGAGGTCGCCCGAGACGATGCCCTGGTATTGCATCTCGACGTTGTCACGAAACGCCGCGGTGAAGACTTCGGTGGGGAGCTCGGGGGCGAGGATCGCCCGATGGCGCTGCTCGGGCGTGAGCGCCCGCATCAGCGCCAGGCCCTGCCGCTCCTCGGCCTGGAAGACGCGCGTGCCGGCGTACGGGCCCTCGGTTGCCGCGACCGGCTCGGAGCCCATGAACATCGGGGTCATCACGACCTGGTCGCCGAGGACGAAGCAATTGACGATGAGGTGATGGCCGTCGATCTGCCATCCCCACGGCCCGTCGTGGGACGGTATTCCCATCACGCTGAGCCAGTAGAGCCACTCGCCGTACTCGGCCTGGCTCCCCGTGATCGCCAGGACGAGCTCGTTCAGCCGCATGACGTCGCGTGCCGTCTTGAAGCCCTGCGTGCTGAGACTCTCCCGCACCAGCGCGAGCGCGCGATCGCGCTGCGCCGGGCTCATCTCGTCGAGCGAGAGGCCGTGGCGCATGAGATACGGATGGATGTTGCTCCACCGTCGCCACGCGTCGCTCTCCAGGGGGAAGAGCGCGCGCTCTCGCTGCGGCTCGCTCAAGGAATCGACGAAGGCGCGTGCGGCGTCGGTGATTTGCCGGGTGGAAGCCCCCGTCTTCTGGATCTTGAAGAGCCCGGGAGCGACCCTGCCGCCGGCGGTGATTCCCTTGAACGGCTCGGCGACGAGCGCTTCACCGGTCTCGACGTATTTCTGGAGCTGCGGGGGCAGCTCCTGCTGCCGAGCGCGCGCGGACACCGGGGTGCGCTGCCGAACCTTGAGGCCGGGAGGAGGGCTCGGAGGAGGGCTCGGCATCGCGCGACCGCCTATCCGGCCGCCGGCGCCGAGCGCCGCCCGCACGGGCGGCAGCACCTCGCGGGCGACCCGAGCCATGAAGCCCCGCTCGGGATCGTCCGGCGCCGTCGGGTTCGGGATCGGGTGCAGGCACACGTAGTCGAACGCCGCGGGCGCCGACTGGAGCACGGCGAGCAGCTGCGTGACGATCTCGGCCGGCCCGCCGCGCAGGCAGAACGCGTCGGCGGCGGCATCGGGCAGGAAATCGACGACCTTGCCGCTCGCTTCCAGGTCGGGCGCGTGGTGGAAGTCGGGGAAGACGTTGCGCTCGCGCTTGAGCTTCTCGGGATCCGGCCCCGACCAGGAAAGGCGCGGCGGCCCGAAGAGCATCGGCGAGTATTCATAGTACCCGGCCGCCATCGACTTGCCGATCGTGAGCGCTCGGGTGGGCTCCTCCACGAGCACGGTGTGGAAGACGGCGCCGAGGCCGACCCTGGACGGGTCGCGGCCGGCGGCGGCCGCTCCCGCGCGGATCTCCTCGATCGACCTCGTGATGTTCGCCTGATGAGTTCCGACCCGGATGAACACACCGTCGGCAACGCCGCCCGCCATGCGCAGGGTGCGTGGCCCGCCCGCCGCGATCCAGATCGGCACGGGCCGATGGTGCGGCAGGCGCGCGGGCTCGCGCGCGCCGACGTCGACCGCGCGGCCGTCGAGCAGCGCACGCATCAGGCGTGTGCTCGCCTCGAGCTCGCTGACGCGCGCCGGCTTGAGCCCGGCCAGCCGCACGGCGGTGTCGCCCACACCCCAGCCGAGCAAGGTGCGACCGGGCGCGAGCTCGTCGATCGTCGCGATCGACGACGCCGTCACGGTGGGGTGCCGGTTCACCGGATTCGACAGGAGCGTCGCGAGGAGAATGCGCTCGGTGACGCGGGCCGCCGCCGCCATCAGCACGTACGTGTCGCGCCGGCGGAGCTGTGAGTCCGGCTGGAACGCCGCGTCCCAGCCGAGCGTCTCGGCGCGCCGCACGTCGGCGGCGAAGGCGTCCACCGAGCGCGCGTCGAAGCGATTGAGACCGAAGCGGGGGAGCGCCACGATCAGCTCGCGCCGAGCTGGCCGCCCATCTCCTGGATCGCCTTGTCGAGGACGGCGACCACGCGGTCGATCTCGGCGCGCGTGATCACCAGCGGCGGCGAGAGCACGATCGTGCTGCCAAGATGGCGGCCGCCGCCGGAGCGACCGACGATCACGCCGTTGCGCCGCGCGAAGTCGACGACACCCTTGATCCGATCGGCCGGTATCGCCTCTTTCGTGCGGCGATCGCGGACGAGCTCGACGCCCGCGAAGAGTCCCTTGCCGCGCACGTCACCCACCCACGGATGCTTCAGGAGCGTGCGGAGCCCGTCGAGCAGATAGGCGCCGTTTTCGGCCGAGCGCTCGACCAGCCGCTCCTCGAGGATGATCTCGATGTTACGGTTGGCGACGGCGGCCGCGACCGGGTGGCCGCCATACGTCGAGATCTGGAACACCTGGCGGTTCTCGGACGGATCGCCCACGAACGACTTGAACACGTCGTTCCGGACCACGGTGGCGGCGATCGGCAGGTAAGCGCTCACGATGCCCTTGGCGATCGCGACGATGTCGGGCCGCACCCCGGAATGCTGATGCGCGAACATCTTGCCGGTGCGGCCGAAGCCGTTGATGACCTCGTCGATGTGCAGGAGGCAGCCGTACTTCTTCGCGACGGCCGCGACCTCGGGCAGATAGTCGTCGGGCGGCACCGCGACGCCGACGGCGCTCATGATCGGCTCCACCAGCACGGTCGACACCGTGTCCGGCCCCTCGCCCTGGATCGTCGCCTCGATGTTCTTCACGCACGCGAGCTCGCACGACGGATAGGTGAGCCCGAACGGACAGCGATAGCAGTAGGGCGGGGCCACGTGGACGAAGTCGTTGCCGCCGAGCGGCTCGAACTTCATCTTGCGGTCGCCCATTCCGCCGGCAGCCAGGGTGGCCAAGGTCGTGCCGTGGTAGCCCAGGTAGCGACTGATCGTCTTGTAGCGGTACTGGCCGGGGTTCTCGTGCTTGGTGTACTGCCGCGCGAACTTGAAGCCGGCCTCGTTCGCCTCGGAGCCCGAGGCCACGAAGTAGACGTGGTTGTCGCCGCCCAAGAGGCCGTTCACGCGCTGGGCGAGCTTGGCGGCGGGCTCGTTCATCGCTGTGTGCGGATAGTACGGAAGGGCGCGCATCTGGTCCGCGGCCACGTCGGCCAGCTCGGTACGGCCGTACCCGACGTTCACGCACCAGAGGCCGGCCATCGCGTCGAGGTATGCGGTGCCGTCGGCGTCGACGACGGTCGAGCCGTGGCCCTCGACGATCACGAGCGGCTCGGCCTCGAGCTGCCGGTGGGCGACCACCGGGTGCAGCACGTTGTCGAGGTCTTGCCTCACGACCGCCGACCGGCCGTCGACGTGGCCGGGACTGCCGCCTGCGGGCTGCGTCATCGCGTTCTCTCCTGGCCTGGATTCGGCTGGATTATACGCTGACGCCGGCTCGATCTCTCCAGGACCGTGGCGAGCGCGCCGTCCCCGCGCAGGGAAGGGCGCGCTCGCCGCGCGGCCTACTCCGGCTTGATCAGGAAGTGCGCGCCGCCGCGGGATCGACCTCACGCGCAGACGGCTGGTCGATTCGCGGTACTGACGTCCCTGCGCCCTCGTCTTACCCGGGCTTGGCGAGGAAGTGCGCGCGCCGGTTCTTGGCCCAGCAGGCTTCGCCGCGCTCGGTGCAGACGGGGCGCTGGTCCCCGTAGCTGACGATCGAGATCCGGTTTGCCTGGATGCCGAGCGCGGTCAGATAGCCCATCGCGGCCTTCGCACGCCGCTCGCCGAGCGCCAGGTTGTACTCCGGGGTCCCCCGCTCGTCACAGTGGCCTTCGATCAGCACCAGATGCCTCTCGTTGCTCTTGAGCCAGGCGGCGTTGGCGTCAAGGATCTTCGCGTCTCCTGGCCGGATATCGTATTTGTCGAAATCGAAGTAGACGTCCTTGAGGGCCGCGACATCCGAGAAGTCACGGGGCGACGGCCGCGCCCCCGACGCCGCCGACGCGCTATCCGTTCCTCCCGGCGCGGTACGGCTGGTCCCTCCGGCCGCGTCCGCGGATGGCGAAGGCGCCGGCTGCGCCCGGCCGGCCGCGGTCGAGCCCGCGGAGCCGCCGGAACCGGGTGCCGAAGCCGACGCCGGCAGCGGCACGGGGTCCTTCGCACATCCGCTCGCGACGAGGATCAGGAGCGTGGCCGGGACCATCAAGATGCTTCTCATAAGTTGATCTCCTCGCCTGACCCCATGGGGGCCTATTTTTTGCCCTGGCTCAGAGCCTGCTCAAGGCGGCCGCGGCGCTCGCGCTCGCTCTGAAGCTCCTCTTCGGTCTTCTTGAGCTTGTCTTGCAGCCCTTTGACCTCGTCGGCCTTCTGCGTCTGCAGCGTGCGAAGCTCGTCGCGCGTCCGATTCGCCGCCGTTCCCCACCACAGGAAGCCGGCGAGAACTCCCACTGCCAGCCCCGCGACGACCGCGATGGCGATCATCCGCGTCATAACTCCTCGCCCTCCCCCTCGGCTCTTGCCGCCGATGCTGTTTCACTGTGAAGGCTACTCCTTATCACCTTTTCCGGCCGCCTTTCTTCTTGCGCGGGGCACTGGCGGCGCATGGAATCACCTCAACAGCGACCGCGACGATTCCGGAATGCGCCTGAATCTCGCCGGAAACACCTTCGGGCGCCATATCCGGCGCAGCACCGCTCCCATGTGAGGCCAAAGACCAGACCCCTCGGTAAGTCGCGAGCTTGCCGAGCGGGTTTTCTTTTCTAGGTCGGCTCATTTTGGACCGTTTAGGGTGGACTAGAGATGGTGGTGGGCACGTTTTCAAAATGACCGAAATATTTTTCTCGGGCCTGGCCGGGGGTCTCCTTGGGGGGCTCTTAACCGCGATCTACACGGGCCTCATCGAGCGCCATCGCCGACGCCTCGAGCTCATGTCGGCCGTCGTCGACTGGGCTAATGAGGCTTACAGCCAGATCCAATTTCTTCACGCGCGGAAGGATGCCGGCTATCGCGGCAAAAAGATCGATCGCAGAGAATACCGCGTTCAAAGCCGGGAGCTTCGAGATTTGCTGCTCTCGAACGATGTTCTGAAGGCTCAGGTCGCGATCATCTATGGAGAAGGGCGTGTGATGCAGATGATGAACGCTCTCAACGGACATATGCTGGCGGCGGCGCAATCATTATGGACGGCGCGATCGACTACCTGGAGCACTGTCGGACCAGCTTTGATGGCAAGCTTCGCGGACACGATCGATCCTCTCCGGTCTTCTTTTGAGCGCGAGCTGTTTCAAGCGACCCGTAGCGCCTGGAGGCCGTACTGATCGGCTCGGCCGTGGCCACGACAGCGAGGTTCGCTTTGGCTCGTGTCGACGAGACCCACGTCGCGCAGGTCTGACCTTGCTCGCCTCATAGATAGCTCCAAGTCTTGCCGCGCCGCCGATGTCCTGGACGGACTGAAGCGTGAGGTCTTCGAGTTGTACCTCGAGGACACTCGCGCACTTCGGCGAGGGATCCGGTTCTGATTGCTGATGTGGGGAAAGTCTCCTAATAATGCCGAGTGGGCTCGAATACGAAATCAGCGTCCGGAATAGCTGCCCGCGCGGAACTGCAGCAGCATGCTCCGGGCCGCGACGACGACTACACATGGTGACGATTAGAGGAGCGCCGATGATTCGATTGCTGATCATTGTCCTCGCCAGCATCTTCGCGGCCGCGAACCCATCTCCGGGCCAGGCCGCATCGCCCGAGCAACGCTGCAGTGCCCTCGGGGTGAATTGCCTCTGCTCCGAGCCGCTCGAGATGACCGCGTATGTGAAGAATGCGTCGGGAGTTGATGCCGTGTGGAATCCCAATGACTCGACCACGAAACAATGCAATGGCGAGAATAATTATGACCACGGCTCAGCGATCAACCGGGGCGACTCGGATCCTCCCCTCATCGGATCTGACCCTGCTGTCCTCGCCGCTTTCCCTGCTGGCGCCTCGGTCCCGCGGTACTTCCGGGGCTCCGAAGGCCATACGGGCACCTATGAGTTTGGACACGTGCTCGCGGCTAGCGACCCGCGCACGCGCGTCGCCGTGCGCTGGTACGTCTATATGTCGCCGAATTACGTCTGGACGACCGGCAAGACCTCTGGCGTGCACTGCCTGAACAGCGCGAAGTGGTTCAGCCTGAGGACCGATGCTGGCGCATCGACGCAATGGGACACGACGGACGGCGCCAACACCACGCCGCTGATCTATGGCTGGACCACGAGCGTGGTCGGCTGGTCGCCGCAGCTCGACTGCTGCCGGTTCGGGCCGCGCTGGACCTTTGCCGGGCAGGTGCCGGCCGAGGTCGCATCGCAGAAGGTCGGGAAATGGTACCGCTACGAGGTGGTCCTGCGGCGGATGACGACGGGCAGCACGTCCGTCATCCTTGAAGCCTACCGGAAGAACGTCACGGACAACAAGGCCGAGTTCAAGATCATTGATACCTCGATCGCCTGCACCGGTTGCAACAGTTCCGGCCGGTCGTTCGATGACTGGGGCAATGGGGGGTCGACGACGAGGCTCAAGACACCGAACCAGACGCAGCTCACGCGGGTCGAACCGAACTTATTCCGGAACGACGACGGCGCCCACAAGTGTGGCGGCTGGCGAGCCTACTCTCACATGCTCGTCGCGGCGTGGAGCACCGATGCCGGCCAACGGATCGGTCCGGCCACGGAGATCGAATCAAGCGGCGGGGCTACGATGAACGCGCCCCGCGCCACGCCAGTGACGCCGGCGACCCTCGGCGTGGTGCTCGTCAGGAATGAGCTGAAGGCGAAGGCGCGATGAGACTCGCTGCCCTCGCGATCTTGCCTCTCTCGTCGCTGCTCGGCCGCGCCATCCGCATCGCGAGCCCGATCAGCACCACGAGCGCCGCGAGCCATGTCACCCAGCCGACCAGCTCATGTGCGAGCGTCGGGCCGCGAACGAAGTCGACGCCCCACCGTTCCACGCCGAGACTCAGGATCGCCACGCGCAGGGCGTTCGCGCCAAGCGCCAGCGGGACCACGGCCACGAGCAGCAGCGCCCCACGCCGCATCTGCGGGGCCAGGAGCAACGCGCCCACGCCGAGCGTGAGGATGAGGCCGAGCCCGTTGCAGCCCTCCGTCACCCGTATCGTCACGGATCGGAGGTCGATGTAGGCTTGATACTCGCCGTAGGCGCCGAGGCCAGAGCGCAGAGCGGCTGGGACGTCCACCGCGCGCAGGATCGCCGTTGTGCCCATCGCCGTGACGTATTGCAGCGGCGGACTGAGCCGGCGGAGCGCGCCGCGGACCGCATCGCTCGGAGTGATGAGCAGGGGCAGCGGAACGCCGACGACGCGCAGATCGCCGCCTGTAGCCGCGATCCCCGGAAAGCTGAGTTGCACCGAGGACCAGTCGATCCGGTCATTGCTCACCCCGTACGTCCCGGGCTGCGCCGTGTCCAGGGTCATCCCCTGTGGAAGCCAGAGACTGATATAGCTGTAGCCGTTCGAGTTGTGGTCGGATCCGGGGTTCGGGGGACCGACGAGGAGTCCCTCAAGGAGAATCAGGGGGTCGCCCCGCCCCGGAAAATACGGATTCCAGCTGCCCTGCCAGACCCCGGTTCCCGTGACGCTGAAGCTACCCAGGGGGCTCACGCGCTGGCCCGTTTCGGTGTTCCAGAGCATGTGACCGTTGAGCACGACCGGGTCTGACCCGAGCTGCGGCACCTCCCAGGTGATGTTCTCGGCGATGAAGTCGATCAGTGAAGCCTCCACGGGCAGTGCTGACGACAGTGCCAGGATGAGCGCCACAAGGACGATCTGAACGTGGGTCCGCATTGAACACCTCATTTCCAGCAAGAGCCAAAGATCTAGATTCCACCCTTGTAGCCGAAGAGCGAGTCCGTCAATCCGTGAAAGAATTTGCACACACTCGTGCGGGCGGCATCGCCTGTGGAAAAGCCTGTGGAAAAGGTCGTGAGCGCCGCACCCTTCGCAGAGAAGTCACCACGATCGGCGCGCGACTGGTGTCGCCCTCGCTGCTCGACTACCATCGAGACGCGCGAGGCATCGAGACGCGCGAGGCCGGCCTCGCTATCCCCGGGGCGTGTTCCGGGAAGGGTATCTGAAGTAGCGGCTCTTGCACATTCGGAGTGGCGCAGTGATATTTGTCGCCACGGAGATGTGTCCCAGGGCTATATCGCAAAGCTGGAGCCGTCGAATCGTACCGGCAAGTCGAAGACGGTGCGGAAGAACAATCCATCGGTCGCGATCCTCAAGCGCTTGGCGCGCGTCCTCGGCGTGCCGGTGACGGAGCTGCTGGAATGATGGCACCTGAGCCGACGTATCCGCCTCTCTCGACGAGAGAGATCCAAACCTTACCCGAAGGCGCCCGCGTCATCGTGGCGTGGGCCGAAGGGAGTGCCGGTCCCCACGAGTATCGCGTGCACTGGCGCCGCGGCGAGCCGTACGCGCAGACCGATGAGGACCATCGCCGGGGGCACGTGGACCTTGAGAAGTGGCTGACGTACTATATCGGTCCGCGGCGCCCGTTCACGCGAGTCTGGGCCCTGCCCGCTCCGGCGTGACCGAACCACGGCGGAAGTCGAGCGGATACACAACACGGCGGCGTGGCTTCGCGCCCGCCTGCTCACGTTGGAGCTCGGGATGGCTAGCGAAGAGATGACAGTCGCGCTATCAGCGGCGGATGTCGAGCCTCCTGACGGGGAGGACGACGAAACCCACGAGGCCGACCACGACGTCTACGCGGCGTGCCGGCAGTTCGAGGGGCTGGGGAAGTGAGCTTAGCGGTGCCGCCAATGCGGTTGAGGTTGATCAAGTGCCCGGAGTGCCCCCATCGGGTCAGTGACCAAGCCGATAGGTGCCCGGCCTGCGGACATGCGATCAAGCGTGGATTTCTGGGGCGCAGTGGGACCGAAGGCACTTTCACCATCGCCGGTCTTGTCGTGCTCATCGTCGTGGTCGTACTGACGATGGCGACGATGTGCGCCAGAATCGTGCACTGAGAGGGCCGGGCACCGTCGGCGCGATTTCCGGAAGACCTCGTGGTGACCTCCAGGACGTCGCGCGGAAGCTCACGGCGCTCGTTTCAGGGCACGTCGGGGGGAGAATCGCTTGACAGCCGTTCTGTAAGTGGTTAACTTCCCGGCCACGGACGATTAGCTCAGTTGGTTAGAGCGCTGGCCTCACATGCCAGAGGTCACTGGTTCAAGTCCAGTATCGTCCACCATTAACGCGGTAGAGAATTCACGGTTTGGTTTTCGCCCGGGAGCCGCCCATGAAGGTCAGCGTTTTCTTTGACGGTCAGAACTTCTACCGTTCTCTCCAGCGCTACGACGAATCGCTCCGGGTCGACTACGACCGGCTCGCCGCCTGGATCACCCAGGCCGTCGGCGGCCCAGGCGCGATCTTCGCGGGCGCTCACTACTACGTCGGCGTGTCCGCGGACGCGCCGCCGCTGGTCGAGGGCTTTCTCAAGGGTCTCGAACTCCGCCCGGGCTACTTCGTCAAGCGCGAGCTGCGCGTGCGCCGCTCCGGGCGCTGCCCGGCATGCAGCGCCGACTACGAGTACACGACCGAGAAGCGCGTCGACACGCGGCTGGTGGCGGACATCATCCAGTACGCCGCGATCGGTGCCTTCGACGCGGCGGTGCTCGTGTCGGGCGACGACGATTTCGTGCCGGCGGTCGAGGCGGTGAACTCCCTCGGCAAGCAGGTGTGGGTCGCGACGTGGTCGGCCGAAGAGCTCTCCAAGGACCTGCGCGTGCGCTGCTTCGGCCAGATCCACCTGAGCGACGGCATCGGGGCGTTCCGCGTCGAGCGGCCGCGGCCGTTCGAGCGCGCCCCGACCCGTATGGCGCCCTCGCGCCTGGCCCGCACGACGGCACAGCCGGTCCCGGTCTCGGGCCTGGCGCTCGAGCGTGCGGTCCAGGAGCTGCAGCGTGCCGAGGCACGCCTGCCGCACGTGAGCCGCGGATACTTCGTGATGCGCTGGAAGTCGCACCAGCTGCCGCCGGTCGGCGCCGACCGAGAGGCGCTCGTGCAGCAAATGATCGGCGCCGGACTCGCCGAGGAATTCGAGGTGAAGGACGGTGAGGGCCGCAGCGTGACCGCGATCCGGAGCCGGGAGCCGGACGGAAACGTCCGCGAGCCCGACGGCAACATCGCGCTGCCCGGTTAGACTCGGGCCGGCATGACACTGGCCGAGCGCCTGACCGAGTTCGCGGCGCGCCTCGAGTTCGAGGATATCCCGGCCGACGTCGTCGCGAACGTGCGCCTGCGCGCGCTCGACATCCTCGGCATCGCGCTCGCCTCTTCGACTTCCGACCTGGCGCCTTCGGTGCTCGGCGCGGTGAATGGTTGGGGGCGCGGTGCCTGCAGCGTCATCGGCTCGAGCCTGACGGCGCCGCCCCCGCTCGCGGCGCTCGCCAACGGCGCCTTCGCGCACGGGCTCGACTTCGACGATACGCACGCCATCTCGATCACCCACGCCTCGTCGGTGATCTTGCCCACGGTACTGGCGCTCGGCGAAGCCGGCGGGTCCAGCGGTCGCGCGGTGGTGACGGCGGCGGTCGCCGGATACGAGGCGATGACACGGGTCGGCATGGCCGCGCCAGGGCAGTTCCACGCGCGCGGCTTTCACGCGACGGCAGTGTGCGGAACGTTCGGCGCGACGCTTGCCGCCGGTCGGCTCGAGGGTCTCGACTGCGGTCGACTCACCGCGGCGCTCGGCATCGCCGGCAGCTTCGCCTCGGGAATCAACGAGCACCTCGAGGACGGGTCGTGGGTGAAGCGAGTCCATCCGGGATGGGCCGCACACTCCGGTATCGTCGCGGCCGGCCTCGCGCGCGGCGGATTCAGCGGGCCCGCGACGATCTTCGAGGGTCGCTTCGGCTTGTATCGCACGTTCCTCCGCGCCGAGCCCGACCGATCGCCGTTCGACACGCTCGGCAAGGAGTGGGAGACGCTTCGCGTCGGATTCAAGCCGTACCCGTGCTGCCACTACAATCACGCGTACCTCGACTGCGCGCTCGCGCTTCGTCGCGAGCACCGGATCGAGCCCGATGCGATCGAGGGGATCGAGTGCCTGGTGCCCGCCGGCGAGGTCCCGATCGTCTGCGAGCCGCGCGAATCCAAGCTGCGGCCGCGGACTCCGTACGACGCCCAGTTCAGCCTCGCGTACTCGGTGGCGGCGGCGTTGGTCGACGGCCGTGTCGGCCTGGACACCTACGCGAAGGACCGGATCAGCGACGAGCGCACGCTGGCGCTGGCGGCTCGAGTCCAGCACACCGTGGATCCCGCCTCACGGTTCCCCGACGGGTTCCCAGGATGGGTTCGGGTTCGACTCCGCGACGGCAGGCTCGTCGAGGCGCGTGAGCCCGACGGTCGTGGCAGCGCCGCGCGGCCGCTCGAGCCCGGCGCGATCGTCGCCAAGTTCCACGACAACGCTCGGCGCGCGCTGCCCGCGGACAGGGTGGCCGCTCTCGAAAAGCTCGCGCTGTCGGTCGACTCGCTCGACACCGTTGGGACGCTCCTGGCCGCCTGCCGCGTCTGATCGCGCCTTCCGGAATTTGGCCCTCTCTCGCAGCGTTATCGCTGGGTTAGCGATAGGTGTCGCGTCGCTCGGCGAGGGTGTACGATCGAATGTATGAAGCGCGCTCTGGTGATCGCCCTCACGGTGCTTTTCGCGACGCCGGCCTGGTCGCAAGACGTGCAGATCAAGAAGCCGGCACCCTCCGTTCCCCGCGAGGAACGCGACGTGATCCCGCCCGGTCTGCAGGAAGAGACGCGGCCGAGCGACGCCGACCGCTATCCGCGCGGCGGCCAGGTGCAGCACGATCCGGCGTTCATCGGGCCGTTGTCCAAGCCGCGAGAGACGCCGACCTCTACCGGACGCTACGGGATAGCCGGGTGGGTGTCACCCTCCACGCCGGTTGGCTCGCCGCACTCCGGATGGAGCGAGAGCAGCGGCGTCTTCGCGCTGGGCTTCTCGATCACGTGGGACGGCCCGCCGCCCGCCCGACGTCCGGCTCCCGCGCCCTGATTCGGTGATCCGCCCGAACGTTCCCCCCAAAGAGCGCGGCTGATGCCCTGGCTCCGGGGTAACCTGCACGCTCACACGACTTTCTCGGACGGCGTCAAGGAACCGGCTCAGCTCGTCGCGGCGTACGAAGCGCTCGGCTACGATTTCCTCGCCATCACCGATCACGAGAACTGGATCGACGACCGCTACTGGAGCGCGATCCCCAGGGTGTCCTCGAAGCTCCTTCTCTTCCACGGCATCGAGCTCAACTGGTCGCGCTTCGATCAGCACATCGGCAAGGTGTCCGGCGAGCGCGAGACGCTTCACGTCCTGAACCATCCGGCGCGCTACCAGCTGAGCGTGGCCCAGACGCTCGAGCGCATCCGCCGCATCGGCGCCGGCGGCATCACGCTCGACGCCATCGAGGTGACCGACACCGGCCAGCGCCGGTCGCTCTACGAGTCGCCGGAGATCCCGCTCGTGAAGATCGCGACCGACGACGCACACGGGCCCATCCACTTCGGCCGGGCGTGGGTCGAGGTCGACGCCAGGCGCGACCGCGACGCGATCATCCGCGCGATCCGCGCCGGCGAGTTCCGGCTGGGCTTCGCGAACGACTAGGACCCCGGCATGGCGACGGTGAGGATCGGCCACAGCCCCGACGCGGACGACGCCTTCATGTTCTATGCGCTCACCGCCGGGAAGGTGAAGATTCCGGGGGTGACGGTCGAGCACGTGCTCGAGGACATCGAGTCGCTGAATCGGCGGGCGCGCACCGCGGAGCTCGAGGTGACGGCGGTGTCTTTCGCCACCTACCTCCTGATCGCCGATCAATACCGGATGATGGATCCCGGCGCGTCGATGGGGAAGGGCTACGGCCCGATCCTGGTGGCGCGCGGCCCGATTCCCAGGGCCGAGCTCGAGGAGCGCGTGGTCGCGATCCCCGGCAAGCACACCACCTCGGCGCTGCTCCTGCGCCTCTACGTCGGCGACCCGCCGCTGATCGAGGTCGCCTTCGACAAGATCCCTCAGGCCGTGCTCGACGGCCAGGCCGAGCTGGGGCTTCTGATTCACGAGGGCCAGATCACCCATCCGAAGATGGGGCTCACGAAAGTTCTCGACCTGGGCGAGGCCTGGCAGGCCGACACGGGGCTGCCGCTGCCACTCGGCGTCAACGTGATGCGCCGGGACCTCGGCGAGGACCTCCATCGCGCGCTGTCGCAGGGGCTGCGCGACTCGATCGCCTGGGCTCACGCGAACGTCGACGAGGCGCTCGAGTACGCGATGCGCTACGGGCGGGGGATCGACAAGGAAACCTGCCGGCGATTCGTTCTCATGTACGTCAACGACTACACGCTGGCGCTCGGCCGTGACGGGCGCGCCGCGATCGAGCGCCTGTTCGCGATGGCCCACGCCAAGGGCCTGATCGCCGAAGTCCCGCCGATCGACCCCGTCTAGTACCGCTTCAGAATCTCGTACTCGGTCGTGCGCTGGGCGGGCGTGAAGCCGGCCTCGCGGATCAACGTGACGATCTCGTCGACCTCGATCGTGTTCACGAACGCGGCGGCCTTGTGCACGTTCTCCTCGAGCAGGGTGCCGCCCCAGTCGTCGGCCCCGAAGTGGAGCGCGATCTGACCGGTGCGCTTGCCCTCCGAGAACCACGAGGCCTGGACGTGCGGGAAGTTGTCGAGGTAGAGGCGTGAGACCGCGACCATACGGAGGTACATGTTCGGGCCCTTCGGGTGCTTGATCCATTTCGCGAGCAAGGTATTGTTCGGCTTGAACGACCACGGCACGAACGCCGTGAACCCGCCGTAGAGGTCCTGGAGCTCGCGGATCACGTCGAGGTGCTCGAGGAGATCGTCGACCTGCTCGACGTGGCCATACATCATGGTCGCCGTCGACTTGAAGCCGCGACGGTGAGCTTCCCGATGCACCTCGAGCCACGTGTCGGGCCCGCCCTTCTTGGGCTCGATCCGGCGGCGGACCCGCTCGGACAGCACCTCGGCCCCGCCGCCCGGCAGCGTCCGCTGCCCCGCGTCCCAGAGACGATCGAGGACGTCGCGGATCGTGAGGCTCTCGACCTGCGCGACGGTCCGGATCTCGGACGCGGTGAAGAAGTGCGGGGTGACGTCCGGGAAGCGGCGGCGTGTCTCGCGCACGATCGTCGTGTAGTAGTCGAGCGGCAAAGCCGGGTTGTGGCCGCCCTGGAGCAGCACGGTCGTGGCGCCCTTCGAGGCCGCGAACTCGATCTTGCTCAGCACCTCCTCGACCGTCAGCGTGTAGGCCTCGGGGTCACCCGGCTTGCGATAGAAGGCGCAGAACTGGCAGTCGGTGATGCACACGTTCGTGTAGTTCGGATTCGAGTCGATCACGAACGTGACGACCTTCTCGGGGAAGCGCGCGCGCCGCGCCTCGGCGGCGAGCGCGCCCAGCTCGAGCAGCGGCGCGTCGGCGAGGAGCCAGCGCCCCTCCGCGCGGTCGAGGCGCTTTCCGTCGAGGACCTTGTCGCGGATGGCGTCGATCATTGACGGGCCTGCGCCATCACGCCGCGGCGCCCTCGCGGTCCCAGACGCGCACGACGTTGTAGAGCGCGTCGCGCTCGACCGGCACCTTGTTTGCGTCGCGGATGATGCGGAAGAGCTGCTCGCGCGCGAGGCCCGCGGGGGTCTCGGCGCCCGCCATGTGCTGGACCCGCTCGTCCTCGAGCGTGCCGTTGACGTCGTCGGCGCCGAAGTGGAGGGCGACCGACGCGGTCTCCTCGCCGAGAAGCACCCAGTACGCCTCGACGTGGGGGAAGTTGTCGAGCAGGAGCCGGGCCGCGGCGATCGTGCGGAGGTTGTCGGCTGGCGGCGTCGAGCGCGGCACGAGCCTGGTGGTGCCCACCTGATAGGGCAGCGCGATGAACGTGAGAAAGCCGCCGGAGCGGTCCTGCTGCTCGCGCAGCCGGAGCAGGTGATCGACCCGCTCGGCGAGCGTCTCGACGTGGCCGTAGAGCATCGTGGCGTTGGTCCGGATGCCGAGCGAGTGCGCGATGCCGTGGATCTCGCACCAGCGGTCGCCGTCGGCCTTGCCGGCGTAGCGCAGCTGCTTGGCCAGGCGCGAGGAGAAGATCTCGGCGCCGCCGCCCGGCATCGTCTGGAGCCCGGCGGCCTTCAAACGCGCGAGGGCTTCCGGTGGCTCGATCTTCCAGCGTCGCCAGAAGTAGTCGATCTCGGCGGCCGTGAAGGCCTTGATCTGCACGTTGGGGCGCGCCGCGTGCAAGCCGGCGATGATCCGTTCGTAGTACTCGAAGGGCCAGTCCGGATGGTGGCCGCCGACGATGTGGACCTCGCGGACCTCCTCGCTGACCATGCCGATGATGTCCTCGACCGTGTACTCGAAGGCGCCGGCTTCGCCCTTCTTTCGCGCGAAGCCGCAGAACGCGCACGAGAGCACGCACACGTTGGTCGGCGAGATGTAGCGATTGAGGACGAAATAGACGCGATCGCCCTCGCGAGAGGATTTCACGTGATCGGCCATGCGCCCGAGGCCCAGGAGATCGTCGGTCTCGAAGAGGAGCAGCCCGTCGTCGCGCGTGAGGCGCCGCCCGGTCTGGACCTTGTCCCAGACAGCCGTCAGGCGCGTGTCGGAAAAGTGCAATCGCTCCTCCCGGGTAAGGCGTAACGGTCGATCGGATTATATCGGGCCGGCGTGCGTGCCGTCGAGATTTGGCCCGGGATTGGGCCGGCCGGCCGTGAGGCGGCGGTCACGGCTAGACAGGTCGCCGTGGCTCTGCTAGAAGGACCGAGTGCTGCTGACGACGATCGCCGGAAGCCTGCCGAAGCCCGCGTGGCTGGCGAAACCCCAAGCGCTGTGGGCACCCTGGAACCTGTCGGGCCCGGCGCTCGCCGAGGGCAAGCGCGACGCGGTGCTGGTGGCGCTCGCCGAGCAGGAAGCGGCCGGCATCGACATCGTCACCGACGGCGAGCAGTCACGGCAGCACTTCGTTCACGGCTTTCTCGAGGCGATCGACGGCGTCGACTTCACCCGCCGCGTGACGATCGGCATCCGCGCCGACCGCTACAAGGCCGAGGTGCCCACGGTGACCGGGCCGCTCGCGCGCCGGCGCGCGGTGCACGCCGACGAGGTCGCGTTCGCGCGTGCCCACACGGCGAAGCCGCTCAAGTTCACGATACCCGGTCCGATGACGATCGTCGACACGCTCGCCGACGAGCACTATCGCGATCGGCGCCGCCTGGCTATGGAATTCGCCCGGGTCATCAACGAGGAGGCGCGCGAGCTCGTGGCGCGCGGCCTGGACGTCCTGCAGCTCGACGAGCCCGCGTTCAACGTCTACATGGACGACGTCCTGGCGTGGGGGATCGAGGCGCTCCATCGCGCGATCGAGGGACTCTCGTGCACGACCGCCGTCCACATCTGCTACGGCTACGGGATCAAGGCCAACATCGACTGGAAGGCGACCCTCGGCTCGGAGTGGCGGCAATACGAACAGACGTTCCCGGCCCTCGCGGCCAGCGAGATCGACCAGATCTCGATCGAGTGCGCGAACTCGCGCGTGCCCGTCTCGCTGCTCGGGCTCCTCAAGGGCAAGGACGTCCTGGTGGGAGCCGTCGACGTCGCGACGGACGCCGTCGAGACGCCCACGGAGGTGGCCGCGACCATCCGGCGCGTTCTGCCGTATGTGCCGGCCGAGCGTCTCTACCCGTGCACGAACTGCGGGATGGTGCCGCTCGCCCGCGCCGTCGCCCACGGCAAGCTACGGGCGCTGGTCGCCGGCGCGGCGCTCGTCCGGCGAGAGCTCGGCGCTACCTGATCGCGCCGAGCGTGAAGCCCGAGATGAACCGGTTGAGGAAGAGGTTGTAGAGGAACGCGACCGGGAGGCTGGTGATCAGGCAGGCGGCCATCAGCGAGCCCCAGAAGAAGACGTCTCCTCGCACCAGGTTCGTCGGCACGCCCACGCTCACCGTCTGCTGACCGCTCGAGGTGATGAAGGTCAGCGCGTACGTGAACTCCTGGATCGTCAGGGTGAAGGCGAAGATGACCGCCGACAGGATCCCGGCCAGCGAGATCGGCATGATGATCTGCACGATCGCTCGCGCCCGGCTGCAACCGTCCACCATCGCCGCCTCCTCGATGTCCTTCGGGATCGACTTGAAGAACCCCATGAGGAGCCACACGCAGAACGGGATCGTGAACGACGGGTAGACGACGACCAGCGCCCACAGCGTGTCTTGCAAGCCCAGGGTCGCGACGATGCGTGACATCGGGATGAACAGCAGGGTCGAGGGCACCAGGTAGGTCAGGAAGATCCCGATGCCGAGCCGCTCGCCCCACTTGCCCGTCAGCCGGGCCAGCGCGTAACCGGCCGGCAGCGCCAGCGCCAGGGTGATCAGGACGACCAGCGCGCCGACGATCAGCGTGTTCCGGAGCCATGTCAGGTAGAGCGTCTTCTCGAAGAGAAGCTTCAGATTCGCCAGGGTCAGGTGGTCGTTGAAGATCAGCGGGTTGTTCTTGAGGTCGTAGAGGTCGCGATCGGTCTTGAACGTCGCCAGCAGCATCCAGTAGAACGGGAACGCCAGCAGCGCCGCGAACGCGGTGACGGTAGCGTAGAGCCCGACCTGCTCCGCGATCTTCCGCGCGCGTCCCGCCTTCACGCTCACGCCACCTCGGCGCGGCGGGCGATCTGCAGCATGACCACCGCGACCACCACCAGCACCGGGAACAGGAAGAGCGAGATCGCGGCGCCGCCGGCGAGGTCGCCGCCGAGGATGCCGGTGAAGAAGGCCAGGCTCGACAGCACCTGTGTCGCCTGGGCGGGGCCGCCGCGCGTCAGCACGTAGATGACGGTCATGTCGGTGAAGGCGAAGATGATCCCGAAGAGGCCGGCCACCGTGAGGATCGGACGCAGGAGCGGCAGGACGATGTGGAATTCACGCGACCAGAAGCCGGCGCCGTCGACCTGGGCCGCCTCGTTGACCTCGCGCGGGATCGAGGTGAGGCCGGCCAGGATGATGACCGTCGAGAAGGGCAGCAGCCGCCAGACGTGGACGGCGATCACCGAGGCCATCGCCAGATCCCGCTCGCCGAACCACATGGGCCAGGTGTTCGTGCCGACGATGTGCAGGGCCTGTAGCACCCAGTTCACCGGGCTGTAGAGCGAGTCGAGCATCCACTTCCAGGCAATCGTCCCGAGCGAGATCGGCGCGACCCACGGCAGCAGGATCAGAAAGCGAAAGATCGACTTGCCGAAGAAGTTCTTGGTGAGGCAGGTGGCGAGGATCTTTCCGAACACGAGCACCAACACTTGTGACGCCACCGTGAAGATGAGCGTGTTGCCGAGCGACTTCCGGAAGGTGGGGCTCTCGAGCGCGCTCCGGATGTTCTCAAGCCCGACGAACGTGTAGGTGCTGCTGGCGATCTTGGCGTCGCTCATCGCCAGGTAGATCGAAAGGCAGAACGGAAATCCGACGAGCGCGATCACGTACAGCACGGCCGGCAGGATCATGACCGGGCCGAGGAAGCTCTCGCGGTCTAGCAGCGGACGCTTCGACCGCGGACGTGAAGAGGCCCCGCTGAGCGGGGCCTCGGGCGCGTCCGATCGGGCTGAAGGTACTACTTGTTCCACTTCGCGAAGATGCGCTTCATGTCCGCTTCGGCCTGCTTGGCTGAGTCCTCGGCCGACTGCTCGCCCTTGGCGACGCGCGCGAACATGTCCGGGATGACGAAGGTATTGAACACCTCGTCCATGGCGGCGGTGGTGTGGCCGGGATAGCCGGGGTACGCGCTGTACTTCTCGAAGTCACCCAGGATCGCGTACTCCTCGGGGTTCACCTTGTCGGCGGCCAACTTGCCCTTGATGTCGGTCACCGACTTCGAGAACGACGGGAAGTTGTAGAACTCGCTGGCCAGGAACGCGTCGTTGTAGCTGCCGATCAGGTCCACCACGAACTTCTTGGCCAGCTCGGGATTCTCCGCGAACTGCCAGACGACGTAACAGTGCAGCAGATGCTCGGAGGCCATGCGCTTGGCCGGGCCGGCCGCCGGGAGCGCGAGGCCGGCCTTCTTGGCCAGCTCGGGGTTCTGCTTCTCGAGCGTCCGGATGGCCGAGATCGCGTTCTGGATGATGTGGCCCTTGCCGGACACGAAGAATCGGTTGTTGGACGAGGGGTCCCAGGTGAAGACCTCGGCCGTCTCCGACTCCTTGTAGATGGCGGTCATCAGCTTGATGGCCTCGACCGTCGCCTTGGAGTTGATCATCACCTTCGTGCTCGACTCGTCCTGCTCCTGCGCGCCGTACGACCAGAGGAGCGCGCGGAGCATCATGTTGGTGTCGAGCTCCTGGGAGATGCCGAACCCGGCGGGCATGCCGTTCTTCTCCTTGATCTTGCGGCTGCCCTCGCGGATGTGCTCCCAGGTGTCGGGCTTCATGCCGACCTCGCCCCAGGCGTCCTTGCGATAGTGGAGCGGGTCGGGCACCCAGTTGTCGGAAACCGCGAAATACTTGTTCGTCTTCGGATTGAATGTGGCGCGCTGGGCGAGGTTCACGAGCTTGCCGTACTTCTTCTCGCACTCCGAGACGACATCGTTCATCGGCATGACGACGTTCTCGTAGGCCGGCGGCGGATCGAGGAACCCGAAGAGATCGTGGCCCTTCTTCGCCGAGACCTCGGCGGCGGCGCGGGCGCGCAGGTCGTTGACCGAGATGTGGTCGACGACGACCTTGACGTTGTTCTTGGCGCCCCACTCCGGGCAGTACTTCTTGTCGAACCACTCGTCGAAGGCGGGCACGAAATGAGTCCACTGCCCGATCTTGAGTGTGTCCGACTTCGCGCGAGCCGAGCGGACGATGATGGTCGGCCCAACCGCGGCCGCGGTTGCGACTCCGGCCCCCTTGAGGAAGGTACGACGGGTCAGGCGGGATTTGCGAGAGTCTGCCATGCGGTGCTCCTCCTTGAAACCAAAATCGATTCTAGGCTCCGCTCGGCGGCGGCGTCAAACTTCCGCGGCGAGGCCGAACCCCACGTGGCCCTGTGCTATTCTGGGCGGCGCCCATGGCCGATCCGAGGCGATACTTCGACGAGATCGAGCTCAGCGAGGAGTACGAGTCTCCCGGGCGGACGGTGACCGAGGCCGACGTCGTGATGTTCGCGGGGCTCTCCGGCGACTACAACGTCCTGCACACCGACGCCGAGTTCATGAAGACGACGATCTTCGGCGAGCGCATCGCCCACGGACTCCTGTGTCTGGCGATCCAGTCCGGGCTCTTTAGCCGCGCCACCGCGCCGTACGCCACGCTCGCATTCGGCGGGCTGCGCTGGAAATTCAAGCTGCCGGTGAAGATCGGCGACACGATCAGGCTTCGGGCGAAGGTGATCGAAAAGAAGGACCTCGACAAGCCCGACCGCGGGCTCGTCACGCTCGAGCGCACGATCCTCAATCAGCGTGACGAGATCGTCCAACAGGGTCAGACCGACCTCATCGTGCAGAAACGTTCGTGACCGCCGCCCGCACGTACTTCGAGGACATCGTCGTCGACAGGGTCCAGTTGACGCCGGCCATCACCGTGACCGAGGCCCACGTGGCAATGTACCAGGGCCTGACGCGCGAGGTACCCTTGGAATCGAGCGACGTTCCCGACGTCCTGCCCCTGTGCATGGCCATCGGGCTCGGCTGGCGGGTCAAGGACCCGCCGATGGTCGTGCAGGCGTTCGTCGGGCTCGACTGGAAAGTGATGAAAGAGCTCCGCGTCGGCGACACGATGCACAGCCGGTCGCGGATCGTCTCGAAGCGCGCGCTGCGTGACGGCGGCCTCGTCGTCGACGAGCGTACGATCCTGGATCAGCACGGCGAGGTCGTGCAGCAGGGTAAGTTCACGTTCCTCGTCGCCAAGCGACAGAAGGAGGCATCGGCATGACGTTCGATCCCAGACACCAGAGCCGCGCGCTCGTGGACGGCCCCGACCGCGCGGCCGCCCGCTCGTACTTCAAGGCGATCGGCTTCACCGACGAGGACCTCAAGCGCCCGCTGGTCGGCGTCGCCCACTGCTGGATCGAGATCACGCCCTGCAACTGGAACCACCGGAAGCTGGCCGAGAAGGTGAAGGAAGGGATCCGCGCCGCCGGCGGGACGCCGATCGAGTTCAACTCGATCAGCGTCACCGACGGCATCTCGATGGGCACCGAAGGGATGAAGGCCTCGCTCGTCAGCCGCGAGACGATCGCCGATTCGGTCGAGCTGGTCGTCCGCGGCCATCTCCTCGACGGCTTCGTCGGCATCTCCGGGTGCGACAAGACGATCCCGGCGATGGTGATGGCGATGGCGCGGCTCAACCTGCCGAGCGTCATGCTGTACGGCGGCTCCATCGCCTTCGGCGAGTACAAGGGCCGGCGTCTCACGATCCAGGAGGTCTTCGAGGCGATCGGCGCCTTCAACGCCGGCAAGATCGACGCCCGCGAGCTGAACGAGATCGAGAGCCGTGCCTGCCCGGGCGCCGGCGCCTGCGGGGGCCAGTTCACGGCCAACACGATGTCGACCGCGTTCGAGATGCTCGGCGTGTCGCCCATGGGGTTCAACGGGGTCACGGCCGTCGACCCGCGCAAGGAAGAGGTCGCCTTCGAGACCGGGAAGCTCGTGATGGAAATCTTGAAGAAGGGCCTCCTGCCGCGCCACATCATCACGCGGAAAGCGCTCCACAACGCGATCGCTGGCGTGATGGCGACGGGCGGCTCGACCAACGCGGTCTTGCACCTGCTCGCCATCGCCAAGGAAGCGGGCGTCAAGCTCGCCATCGACGAGTTCGACAAGATCTCGCGCAAGACACCGCTCCTGGCCGACATGCGGCCCTGGGGTAACTACACGGCGCCCGAGATGCACGACGCGGGCGGCATGGGCGTCGTCGCCAAACGGCTCCTCGACGCCGGGCTCATCGACGGCGACGCGCCGACCGTCACCGGCCGGACGATCGGCGAGGAGGCGCGCGCCGCGCGCGAGGCGCCGGGCCAGAAGGTGATCCGCCCGCTTTCCGATCCGCTCAAGCCCGAGGGTGGGCTCGCGATCCTCTGGGGCAATCTCGCTCCCGACGGGTGTGTGGCCAAGATCTCGGGGCAGAAGCGGGATTTCCATCGCGGTCCGGCCCGCGTGTTCGAGCGCGAGGAAGACTCGTTCGCCGCTGTGAAGGCCGGGAGGATCAAGCCCAACGACGTGATCGTCATTCGCTGGGAGGGCCCCAAGGGCGGGCCGGGCATGCGCGAGATGCTGCACGTGACGGGCGCGCTCCAGGGCGCCGGCCTCGGCGACACCGTCGCGCTGATGACCGACGGGCGCTTCTCCGGGGCGACCCACGGCTTCATGATCGGCCACATCGCGCCCGAGGCCGCCGAGGGCGGCCCGATCGCGGCGCTCAGGAACGGCGACACGATCGTGATCGACATCAAGAAGCGCAAGCTCAACGTCGAGCTCTCGGCCGCCGAGATCAAGAAGCGTCTCAAGAGCGTCAAGCGGCCGAAGCCGCGCTACACGTGGGGCGTGCTGGCCAAGTACGCGCGGCTCGTCTCCAGCGCATCCGATGGCGCCGTCACCGGCTGAGCCTCGACCGGGCGATTCGGGCGAGGAGCTCAGCGCGGCGTTTCTCGAGCGTTTCACGGCCGAGCCGCTCGGTGAGCTGACCGTTCTCGACGCGGGGACCGGCTCGGGGCGAGTGGCGCTGGCGCTGGCGCCGCTCTGCCGCGCGGTCGTCGGCGTCGATCGCGATGCCCGCGCGATCGACGAGGCGCGGCGGAAGGCCGCCGCCGCGAAGCTCTCCAACGTCCGCTTCGTCGTCGGGGATGTCGAGGTCGAGGAGTACGTGCCGTTCAAGCCCGACGCGGTCGTCGCCTATCTCTGCATGTCCGATGCGATCGCCGAGCGGGCGAGCCGCGCGCTCAAGCCCGGCCAGGTCTTCGCCTTCGTCGCGCTTCACAACGACCAGTGGAAAGAGACGGGCCGGCCCTCGCGCTTCGCGTACGGCGAGACGGGCGTACGCCGGCTCCTCAAGCGCACGGGCTTCGCGGTCGAGCATCTCGAGGTCGAGCGCGAGGTCAAGGCGTTCGCCTCGGTCGAGGAAGGTCTGGCGGCCGCAATCGGGCTCCAGGAGCGATGGAAGGTCGACGGCCGCTGGTTCAAGTACGTGAAGTTCCTCGAGGACGGCGGGCGCACGCTCACGCGCGCCCAGCTCGTGGTGAAGGCGCGCAAGACGTGAGCCTGGTCGGCCTCGCGCTCGGCACGGTGGTGAAGGCGCGCGCGCGCGAGCTCGGCTTCGATCGTGTCGCGATCGGCTCTGCCGAGCCGCCGGAGCACGGCGACGCGCTCGAGGCGTGGCTCGACGCCGGATACGCCGGCACGATGAGCTATCTCGACCGCGGTCGCGCCGACCGGCTCGACCCTGCGCGCCTGCTACCGGGCGCCCGCTCGGTCGTCGCCGTCGCGATGAGCTACAACCCGGGCAGCAGCACCGAGAGCCAGGACGACTGGCGACCCGTCTCGCGCTACGCCCGGGGGCGCGACTACCACGACGTGATCCGGCCTCGCCTGGTCGAGCTCGGCGAGTTCATCGGCTCGGCCTCCGGCGCCCGCGTCGCGAGCCGGGCCGCGGTGGATTCGAGCGCGGTGCTCGAGCGCGATCTGGCCGCGCGCGCGGGCCTCGGCTGGGTCGGCAAGAACACCAATCTCCTGACGCCCTCGCTCGGCTCCTACTTCTTTATCGGCATCGTGCTCACGACCGCGGTGTTGCCGTTCGATCAGCGCGAGCCCGATCGCTGCGGGACGTGCAGCGCCTGTCTCGACGCCTGCCCCACGCGCGCGTTCGTCGCGCCCTACGTCCTCGACGCGCGTCGCTGCATCTCGTACCTGACGATCGAGCACCGCGGCGACATCGCGGGCGATCTCGCCGAGCAGATCGGCGAGTGGGTCTTCGGCTGCGACGTGTGTCAGGAGGTGTGTCCCTGGAACCGCAAGGCCGAGCCCGGCCACGAGCCGGCGCTCGAGCCGTCCGGCGTGTTCGGCGAGCTCGAGACCTTGCTCGGGCTCGACCCGGTCGAGTTCCGCGCGCGGTTTCGCGGCTCGGCGCTCACGCGCACGAAGCGGGCGGGGCTCCTGCGAAACGCCGCGATCGTGCTGGCCAACCGCGGCGAGCGGCGGGCGGTCGGCGCGCTCAACCGGGCGCTCGGCGACGAAGACGCGGTGGTGCGCCGGGCGGCCGCGTGGGCGCTCGCGAAGCTCGGCGACAACGGCGAGGCCAGCTCGTGAGAGTCAAGCGACTGGATCACTTCGGTGTCGACGTCGCGGATCTCGGGCGCGCCGAGCGCTTCTATCGCGAGGTCCTCGGCATGTCGGTGCAGATGCGCCTGGCGGATCAGGTGGTCATGCGCGGCGGTGACACGTCGTGCGCGCTCTTTCTCAGGCCCGATCGCGCGCCCGCCGATCTCGAGCACGTGAAGAATCCGCTCGGCAAGAGCCATCATGCGTTCGAGGTCGGGTGGGACGATCTGAAGTCCGCTGAGGCGCTCTTCAGCGCGCACGGCGTACCGTATCACGCGCCGATCGACTGGGGCGATCACGACTGTCTCTACTTCCTGGATCCCGACGGGAATTTACTGGAGCTCGTGGGCTATCGCCCGAAAGGCCAATCGACGTGACGCACGCGCCAGAGCCAACCGGCTGGGTCGGACGACCGATGCTGCGCCGGGAGGACCGGACGCTCCTGACCGGTCGCGGGCGGTTCGTCGACGACCTCGCGGCCACCGGCGCGCTGCACCTGCTCCTGGCGCGTAGCCCTCACGCTCACGCGCGGATTCGATCCCTCGACACCGGCGCCGCGCAGCGAGCGCCGGGTGTCGTCGCGGTCGTCACCGCCGAGGATCTCGGCGCGATCGGGCCGGTTCCGCTCATGCGCCTTGCTCCCGGCACGCTCGTGCCCGAGTACCCGCTGCTGGCGGCCGGTGTCGTCCGCGCCCAGGGCGTTTCCGTGGCGGCGGTCGTTGCCGAGTCGACCTACGCGGCGGCGGACGGCGTGGATCGACTCGCGGTCGAGTACGAGCCGCTCGACGGCGTCTCGGATCCCGACGGCGCCCTGGCACCCGGGGCGCCGCAGGTAGTTCCCGTGAGCCGTGACAACCGCGCGCTCACCGTGGCGTGGCGCCACGGCGATCCCGACCGCGCGTTCCGCGACGCGGCTCACCGGGTGAGCCTGACCGTCCAGCAGCAGCGCCTGTGCGGCGTGCCGATGGAGCCGCGCGGCGCGCTCGCCCGCTGGGACCCGGACACCGGCGAGCTCACCGTGTGGACGTCGACGCAGGCGCCGTTCCGGATCCGCTCGTCGCTCGCGCGCATGCTCGGTCTCGACGAGGCGCGGGTTCGCGTGATCGCCCCCGACGTCGGCGGCGGGTTCGGCGTGAAAGGCGGCCCTTATCGAGAAGAGGTGCTGGTCGCGTGGCTGGCGCGCCGGCTCGGTCGGCCGGTCAAGTGGATGTCGACGCGCTCGGAAGATCTGCTCACGACCAATCACGGCCGTGGCGGCAAGTCGACCGGCGAGCTCGCGCTCGACGCGGACGGCCGGATCACCGGGCTTCGCGCGCGCATTCGCCAGCCCCTGGGCTCGAGCCTCGCGGTGACGGTGGGCGGGACGCCGCAGAATCACGGGCGCTGCCTGCCCGGATCCTATCTGGTGGAGCACGTCGATATCGAGTCGGTCGGCGTGTTCACGACGACTCCGCCAGTCGGCGCGTATCGCGGCGCGGGCCGTCCGGAGGCCGCGTTCCTGATCGAGCGGCTCGTCGATGAGGCCGCGCGCTCGCTCCGGGTCGATCCGGTCGAGCTGCGCCGACGGAATCTCATCCCGAAGGAGCGGTTCCCATTCAAGACCGCGACGGGCCAGGTCTACGACTCGGGAGACTACGCGGAGCTCCTGGATCGCACGCTCGCGCTCGCCGACTACGCGGGGCTCCGGCGCGCCCAGGCGGCGCGACGCGCCCGCGGCGAGGTGGTCGGCGTCGGCGTCGCGACGTACGTCGAGCCCTCGGGGCTCGGCTGGGAGAGCGGGCAGGTTCGCGTCGAGCAGACCGGCGCCGTGCTCGCGGTCACCGGCTCGAGCGCCCACGGCCAGGGGCACGAGACCACATTCGCCCAGATCATCGCCGACGAGCTCGGCGTCACGCCCGAGGCGGTGACCGTTCGCCACGGCGACACGCACGGCGCGCCGCAGGGGATCGGCACGTTCGGGAGCCGGAGCACTGCGCTCGGCGGCTCGGCGCTCGTGCTCGCGGCGCGCGACGTTCGCGAGAAGGCGCGCGCGCTCGCGGCCGGCCTCCTCGAGGCGGCGCCACAGGACGTCGTCGCGGTCAACGGTGGCTTCGGCGTCGTCGGCGCGCCCGGACGCCGCGTGACCTGGGCGCGCGTGGCCGAGTTCGCCTATCGCGGCCAGGGGTTGCCGGCCGGCACCGAGCCGGGGCTCGAGGCGACGCGATTCTTCAGCGCCGAGGGCGAGGTCTGGAGCGCGGGCGCCTTCGTCGTGTCGGTGCGCATCGACCGTGACACGGGAACAGTGACGCCCGAGCGTATCGTGTGGCTCGACGATGCCGGCACGATCGTGAACCCGCTGCTCGCCGATGGCCAGCTGGAGGGCTCTCTGGCGCAGGGCTGGGGCCAGGTGATGATGGAAGACGCCGTGCTCGATCGCGACGGCCATCTGCTGAGCGGCACGCTGATGGACTACGCCATCCCGCGCGCGGACGACGTCCCGCACGCCGAGATCGGGCACGCCCACACGCCCTCGCCGAACAATCCGCTGGGCGTCAAGGGGATCGGCGAGGCGGGGACGATCGGGATCCCCCCGGTGATGGTGAACGCCGTCGTCGACGCGCTCGCGCCGTTCGGCGCCACCCATCTCAACATGCCGCTCACGCCCGAAAAGATCTGGCGGGCGCTGTCGCCCAGGGGCCGGGGGTGATCCGCGTGATAGAATTCAACGTGCTATGGCGATTCTGAAGGTCGCGCGGCTCGGGCATCCGGTGCTTCGAAAAGTCGCTGAGCCGGTCGATCCGGCGTCGATCCGGACGCCCGCGATCCAGCGGCTGATCGACGACATGATCGAGACGATGCGCGAGTACGACGGCGCCGGGCTGGCGGCGACCCAGGTGCATACGCCCAAGCAGATTGCGGTCATCGAGGTGCTCGGTAATCCGCGCTACCCGGACGCGCCGGCGGTGCCCCTGATGGTCCTCGTCAACCCGATCGTCACGCCGCTCACCGAGGAGATGGAGGAGGGTTGGGAGGGCTGTCTCTCGGTCCCCGACATGCGAGGGATGGTGCCCCGCTACACCTCGGTGCGCCTGCAGTGCCTCGACCGGGAGGGCCAGAAGATCGACGTCATCGCGAAGGATTTCTTCGCGCGCGTGTGCCAGCACGAGACCGACCACCTGAACGGCATGGTCTATCTCGATCGCATGCGCAATCTCTCCACGCTCTCCTTCGTCGCCGAGTGGAACAAGCACTGGCTCGGCATCCGTGAACAAGACGACTGATCCCGGCTTGGCCGGGGACGGTGAGGCGTGTGTCCTCGCCGTCGTCAGTGATCTGTTCTTCGTCGCTCGCATCCGAGAGACCGGTCGGCTCACCGGTGTCCGGGTCGAGTTCGCGCGCACCCCCGAGCAGGTCGATGCCGCGCTCGCCCGTCTCCCACGGCTCGTCCTGGTCGACCTGACGGCCGGGTACGACTACGAGCGGCTCTTCACGGCGCTCGCCGGCGGCCGTTCGCCCGTGCTCGGATTCACGACCCACGCGCTGGGCCGACAGACCCAGCCCTGGCACTCGCGGTGCGATCGGGTCGTGACCAAGGAGACGCTCACCCAGGAGCTGCCGCGTCTCCTGAAGGAAGGAGTCATCGCATGACCGCACAGGAGTTCGTCCGCCAGCTCGACGGAGACAACCAGCGTCGGCTCAGCCTGCTGGCGCCGGCCGACACCCTGAAGCCCGAGGTCGAAGGCGACCTGAACGTCCTCAACTTGTTGAAGGTGGCGCTCCGCAACGAGATCGAGGCCACCGAGATCGCGGCGCGCTGGCTCGTGACCACCGACGACGTGGATGTGAAGCTGGCGCTCGCCCGCCAGGTCGGCGACGAGGCCAAGCACTACCGGATGATCGCCGACCGGCTCCGCGCGCTCGGCTTCGACGCGAAATCGTTCGATCCGCTCGCCAAGGGCTACGGCCCGTTGTTCCAGTACCTGGACACGCTCACGACCACGGTCGAGCGAGTCGCGGCCGGCCAGTTCACCCGCGAGGCGATCGCGGTCGTGAAGAACCGGCAGTTCATCGAATTCTGCGAGCACGCTCGTGATCGCGAGACCGCCGCGATGTATCGCGACGTGATCGAGCCGGACGAGCGCTACCACCACGAGCTCGGGCGCACGCTCCTGCTCCGGCTCGCGACGACACAAGAGGCGCAGGAGGCCGCCATGCGCGCGGCCCGCAAAACCCTGGAGCTCGCCGACGAGCTCCAGAAGAAGGCGCTCGCGACGGCGGGCATTCACCACGCCCCGGGCTGCTGAGCGAGCCGATGAGCCTCGACCGCGCGCTCGACGATTTCCGGGGCCTGGTGAGGGGTTCCGAGATCGACCTCGGGGGCGCCGCGCTCGGGGTCGCGCGAATCGAGTATCCCGACCTCGTCGCGGAGCGCTCGCTGGCGCGGCTCGACGAGCTCGCCGCGCGCTCGGCGGTGGCGAAGATCGAGGATCGCCGACGCGCCCTCGAGCGGCTGAGCGAGTTCCTGTTCGACGAGAAGGGCTTCCGCGGCAACGCCGACGACTACTACGATCCGCGCAACAGTTGCCTCAACGACGTCCTCGACCGTCAGCTCGGCATCCCGATCACGCTCTCGGTGCTCATCATGGAGGTCGGTCGCCGCGTCGGCCTGGAAATCCTGGGCATCGGCCTGCCCGGACACTTCTGCGTGGGGGCGCGCGTGGACGACGAGCTGGTGCTCCTCGACCCGTTCGGCGGCGGCCGCCGGCTCGAACGCGCCGAGGCCGAGGCGATCGCCTCGCGCGCCGTCGGCCGCCAGGTCGAGCTCACCGACGCGCACTTCGTTCCGGCGACGAAGGCCCAGATCGTCGTGCGGATGCTCCGAAACCTCCAGGGGATCTACGTCCGCCAAGAGGACTGGGCCAAGGCGCTCGCGGTCATAGACCGGCTGCTGGTGGTCGAGGCCGACGCGCCGATGCACGTGCGCGATCGCGGCACCGTCCTGGTCAAGCTCGGTGATCTGCACCGGGGCGCCTCGGAGTGGGAGCGCTACCTCACGCGGTACCCCCAAGCCCGTGACGCCGCGGCGTTCAAGGAGGAGCTCCGGCGGATTCGCCAGACTCTCGCCGAACGAAACTGACGCGGCTACAACAGGCTCATCAGCCGTGACTTGAGGATCTTGCCGGTGGCGGCCCGCGGCAACACGTCGAGCACCGTGACTCGGCGGGGATACTTGAACGCGGCCAGGCGATCTCGGCAGTGCGCGATCAGCTCGTCGGCGTTGGCCGTCGCGCCGGGGCGAAGGGCCACGAAGGCCGCGATGTCTTCGCCGAGCTCGGGGTGGGGCATGCCGAGGACGGCTGCTTCGGCGACCGCCGGGTGCGTCAGGAGCACCGCCTCGACCTCCGGGGGAAATACCGAATAGCCGCCGCGAAGGATGCGCTCGCGCTTGCGCCCGACGATCGTGACGAGGCCCTCGGCGCTCACCGTGGCGAGATCGCCGGTGCGGAACCATCCGTCGACGAGTACCTCGCGAGTCTCGTCGGGCGCGTTGATGTAGAAGTCCATCGCCGACGGGCTTCTGATCCAGAGCTCGCCGGGTTCTCCCGTGGTCACGCTACGCCCGGCGTCGTCGACCACGCGGATCTCCACGCCCGGCACCGGCCACCCGATCGAATCGGGTGACTCGGTCGGGTCCGCCGCCCGATAGGAGATCGGACGGAAGAGCTCGGTCATTCCGTAGCCGCGGACGATCCGGATCCCGGTCCGGCCGCGCCATCGCTCGGCCAGGTCCCACGGACACGGCGCCGCGCCGGAGACCGCGATGCGGACCGAGCCGAGATCGGCGGCCGCGAGCTCCGGGGTGTCCAGGAGCCGGCGGAACATCGTCGCCACACCGGGAAACACGGTGACGCGATGGCGGCGAATCGCCTCGACCACGCGATCGGGCGCGAAGCGCTCGACCAGCGCGACGGTCGCGCCGACCAGCAGCGGCGCGAGCAACGCGCCGTTGAGGCCGAACGAGTGAGCCAGCGGAAGCGTCGCCAGCACGACGTCCTCCGGCGTCAGCGCCATTACGGGCCCGGCCCACGACTCGATGGCCGCCTCGAGCGCCGCGTGCGAGAGCACCGCGCCCTTGGGGCGTCCCGTGCTGCCCGACGTGTACAGAATCAACGCCGCGCCCGCCTCGGTCGTGGTGCCGCGGCGCGCGGGAGTCTCGCCACCCCGTGCGTCGACGTGTGTTTCATCGATGAGCGCGGCGGGCGAGAGGTCGGCGACGATGTCGGCGCGCTCGTCTTCCTTCAGGAGCTTGTCGAGCGGGGCCACGGTGGCGCCGAGCTTCCAGCCGGCGGTGAGCGCGACCGCGAAGGCCCAGTGGTTGCCGATCGAGAGCGCGATGCGGTCGCCGGCCTTCACGCCCCGGGCTGCGATGGTCTCGGCGAACGCGTCCGCGCGCCGGTCGAGCTCGCCGAACGTGAGCGCGCCACCGTCCCAGACGAGGGCCAGCCTCTCGGGGGTGCGGCGCGAGCTGGCTTCGAGGCGCCGGGCGAAGTTCTCCGCCACGGAGCGGCTTAGGCGAAGAAGTCCTTGAGGTCGATCCGCTGCCAGACGTCGGACGGCACGCGGTGCCGGGGCGTGTAGGAGGCCAGCGACGGCTTGGCCGTCGCGTCCACGCCCCACTTCGCGGTGTGGCCGTCGTCGCGCGCCGAGGGGTCGAGGTCGGAGCCGCGCGCGTTGGCGATGATCGTGATGTCGCGGTCCGGCTGGCAGCGCGTGGCGATCGCCCAGTTCACCTGACGGTCGTCGAAGACGTCGACGTCCTCGTCGACGACGACGACGCGCTTCATGTAGAGATCGGCGCCGAGCGCTGCGAGGATCGCGTTCTTCGCCTGGCCCGGGATGCGCTGCTCGATCGAGACGAAGCACGTGAAGGGCCCGGGCACGCGCACCGCCTTGATCGAGGGGACCATCGCGCGCACGGCGCGGAAGAGGTTGGCCTCCATCGGGATCGTGGACAGGAGCATGTGATCGAGGTGGGCGACCGTGATGTCCTGGAAGATCGCGTCCCGGCGGTGGGTGATCGCCTTGACGTGGACGATCTCGCGCTGGCGCTCGCCGAGGCTGTAGCCCGTGAACTCGCCGAAGGGCCCCTCGGGCGTGCGCTCGCGGGGGAGGATCTCGCACTCGAGCACGAGCTCGGCGTGCGCCGGCACCAGCACGTCGGAGGTCCGGCACTTCACCAGCTCGAGCGGCTCGCCAAGCAGCCCGCCCATGATGCCGCGCTCGTCCTCGTCGATCGAGCCGATCGCCAAGGCACCGAGCGCGATCGCCGGATGCACGCCGATCACCAGCGCGAGCGGCAAGGGCTCGTTCCGAGCCTCGGCAATCCGCTGGAACTCCCACAGATGCTTGCCGGTCGTCAGGTGGATCGACGTCGTGTCGCGCCCTTTGATCTGGAGCCGGTTGTAGGCGCAGTTCCAGATCTCGCGGGTCGGATCCTTCGCGAACGAGATCGCGGCCGTGACGTAGGCCCCGGCGTCGCCCTCGTGATGGACGATCTGGGGGAGGTCGTAGAGGTTCACCCGATCGCCCTCGAGGACGACCTCGTGCACCGGTCCGGTTGGTACGACCTTCGGGATCAGCGGCTTCTCCATCGCGCGCAGGTACGTCGCCTGGGTCGCCTCCGGCGCTGCGTTCATGGCGGCGGCGAGGCGAGGACGGCTGGCGTGGAGATTGGTGAGCACCGGGAACCGGGTGCCCTTCACGTTCTCGAAGAGCAGGACCGGGCGGCGCTTGCCCTCGCGCTCGAGCTTGACGACGAGCGCGGTAATCTCGAAGCGTGGGTCGACCGGCTTCGAAACGATCTCGAAGTCGCCGGGCTTGCGCCGCTTGACGAGATCGAGATAGGTCCGAAGATCTTGCGCCATAGGCGCCTAGGATACTGAATCAGGCGTTGCCCGGCACCTTCTTTCTGCCAACCTGACTGTTGAGCCACCAGCCGAGCGCCACGATGATCACGCCCGGCACCAGCGGCAGCAACCCGAGGCCCGGCGTCGAGTGATCGATCCAGCGCGCGAGCCCGTGATCCTTCAGGATCATCTCGCCCGCGACGTAGCCCAGGATGCCGCCGCCGAGCCAGATGACCCAGATGAACCGATTCATCAGTGTGGCGAGGAGGCCGCTGCCCCAGACGACGATCGGCAACGACAGTGCGATGCCGAAGACGACGAGGCGCAGGTCGCCGTGGGCCGCGGCGGCGACCGCGAGCACGTTGTCGAGGCTCATGATCGCGTCGGCGACGACGATGATCCAGATGGCTTCGCTCAGCGAGCCGCCCTCGCGGACGTGGCCTTCGACCCCCGACTCCTTGTGGACCAGCTTGAACGCGATCCAGAGGAGCGCCACGCCGCCGACGAGCTGGAGGAACGGGATCCGCAACAGGAACGTCGCGATCGTGATGAACGCCAGACGCAGCCCGACCGCGCCGAGCGTGCCCCAGATGCGGCCCACGAGCTGCTGGCGCTTGGGAAGGGTACGGACAGCGAGGGCGATGACGAGCGCGTTGTCGCCGGCGAGCGTGAGATCGATGATGATGATGCCGAAGACCCTTGCCCAGAATTCTGGGTCCATCAAGAAGATCATACGTTACTCCACCAGCGCCTTCAGGAGCGCGACCAGCACTCGACCGACGACGATGAGCGCGACGGCGATGGCAAGGCCTTCGACCCGACTGATAGTCATCTCGTGTCTCCCTGTGTGACGAGCAGAGTTGGCCGCCCGAAGGCGGCTTTCGTTTCAGGAGACGAACGGGACGACGGAGCTAGTGGTCTTCGGGGGACGAGGCGCGACTTGCCGACGGTCGATGAGCGAGCCTGACCTGACGGATCCACGGCTCGCCGGTCGCCGGAGCGATCTCGGGAGCCGGTGACGGCGAACGGCGCGCCAGGCGATCGTGCTCGACGCGCTCGCGCGCGGTCGACCGCTGTGAGGCCGCCGCGCGCTTGTCATGAGCCTCGCGACCCGTCTGGATCGAATGCTCGATCTCGGAGTCCTGGATCTCGAACTCGAAGGCGCCGGGCAGGGGCGTCGCGAGGTCGAACGACAACCAGGCCGTCAAGAGCAAGAGGATCCGACGAGTTCTCACCCGTTCATTGTACCGGGCTTCTTGCAGATGACGTTCAGGAGCGCTTGGCGCTTCTCGTCGCGAACGACCTTGAGCGCGCGCGCCAGCGCGTCGGGCAACGCCGCCGGATCCTCGACCTTCTCGGCGTGGCCGCCGGAGGCGCGGCAGACCAGCTCGTAGTCGGGGGCCGGATCGAGGTCGGAGATCGGCATCTGGCCGGTCCTTGCGGCGAGGCCCTCGGGCGCGTGGCTCTGCACCGCGCGCTTCACCGCGTTCCACGCGCGGTTGTTGAAGATCACGAACAGGACGGGCAGGCTGTACGCCCGCGAGACGAAGTGCGCCGCGGTGGGCGCGCCGAAGATGTAGGCACCGTCGCCGACGCAGCAGATGACCGTCTTGTCGGGCGCGGCCAGCTTGGCGCCGAGGGCCGCGCCCAGGCCCCAGCCAAGGCCGCCGGCCGGCGAGGACCCGAAGTAGCTGCGCGGCGTGCGGAAGCAGCCCTGGGTCGGATCGAAGTCGTACTCGTCGACGAGGATCGTGTTCTCGTCAACCAGGTCGCCGACGCACTTCGAGACCCACACCATCTCGAGCGGCCGCTCGTTCTGAGCCTTCCGCGCGGTCGCCGCCCACGCCTCGCGCAGCCGCCGATGCTCGGCGTGCCAGCGCTGCGTCCGCTCGGCGACGGCACGGCCATCGACACCCTTCCGGACGGCGTCGGCGAGCGCGGCCAGGTTCAATCTGACCGTGCCCGACAGCGCGGAATCGGCCGGGAACCCTCGGATCGGGTAGCGCGCGTAGAGCGGATCCACCGCGATCTGGACGATCTTCGTCTCGGGGCGCGGCGCCTTGAGCGCCGGGAACCACAGCACGTCGGACTCGACCGCCACGATGCAGTCGGCGTCGTCGAGATACGGCGCCGCGTCGAAGCCCGCGTGGAGCGGATGGTCTTGCGGGAAGTTCATGTAGGTGTGGAACTGGTCGATCACCGGCGCGCCGAGGGCCTCGGCGAGCTTCACCAGCGCCGGCACCGCCAGGGGATCGCGCCCGGCCGCCTTGGTGAGGATGATCGGGTTGCGCGCCGCCGTCAGGAGCCGAGCGGCTTCGGCGATCGCGTCCGGGGCGGCGGCGACCGCGCCGGGCTTCGGGGCCCGACTCGCCGCCGCATACTCGAAGACCTCGTGCTTCTCGGCGAGGACTTCGCGCGGCAAAGTGAGGTAGACCGGCCCCTGCGGCTCGGCCTGGGAGACCGCCAGCGCGCGATCGACGACGGTCTCGAGCTGGGTGAAGTTCCGAAGCTCGTAGTCCCACTTGACGTACTCGCGGATCATGCCGGCCTGGTCGAACGACTCCTGCGCCCAGTGGATCGGGCGATTGCGGCTGCCGTGCAGGCCGGACTCGGTGAGCGGATTGCGCCCGGCGCTGAACAGGATCGGCACGTTCGAGCGCGAGGCGTTGATGATGCCGCCGACCGCATTGCCGGCGCCGACGATGACGTGGACCATGACGACTTGAGGCCGACCGGTGAGCAGCGCGTAGCCGTGGGCCATGCCGACCGCCGGCACCTCGTGGGGGATCGTCATGGGCCGCGGCGCCGGCAGGCCCTGGGCCAGGCGGCGCGCGTAGGCGTCGATCAGCGGCGCGAAATCCGTCCCGGAGTTCGCGAAGAAATACTCGACGCCGCGGGCGGCGAGGAGCTCCAGGTACGCATCGGCCGTGCTTTCGACGCTCGCTCGCTTGGTGGTCATCGTGGTCTCTCCTTCATGATTTCAGGCGGAGCCGGAGCAGCCGGCGCGCGTTGCCCTCGTAGATCTGCGCCTTCTCTTCCTCGCTGGCCCGCATGCGCGTCATCGCCTCGATCGTATCGCGGATGAATCCCGGCCCCTTCTCGGGGTCGAAGGGCATGTCCGTCCCGAACAGGACGTGGTCGGCTCCGAAGAACGCCAGCCCGGACTCCATCGCGTGCCAGGCGCCGAAGAGCGCGGTGTCGCCGTAGAACATCTTGAAATAGTCGATCGGGCGCCTGGAGAGACGCCCGAGCGCGCTCGTGTCCTCTGGATCGTCGCTTCGGCTGCCGAGCTGGTCGAGCCCGCCGCCCACGCGCCCGGCGCAGAACGGGACCATGGCGCCGAGGTGATGCGTGATGATCTTCAGCCCGGGATGGCGGTCGAAGATCCCGGAGAAGACCAGCCGGCCCATCGCGACCGACGTCTCGTACGGCCAGCCGAATGCCCACCACATGTCGAACTTCGACCGCTTCTCGCCCGCGTAGTCGGCGAAGGCGGCGGGACGGGCCGGATGCATCCAGATCGGCAGATCCCGCTGCGCCATCCGGTCGAAGATCGGCTGGTACTCCGGCGAGTCGAGCGGGCGTCCCGCGACGTTCGTGTAGATCTGAACACCGGTCGCCTGCAGGTCGTCGATCGCGCGATCGATCTCGCGCACCGCCGCGTCAGGGTTGTTCATCGGCAGCGACGCGACGAAGGCGGGGAAGCGCTCGGGATGCCTGGAGACGATCTCGGCCATGCCGTCGTTGGCCAGCCGGGCCAGCTCGGGGCTGAGGTCGGGCCCGGCGGCGACCTCGATGGGCGGGTTGGCGAGCGTCAGTACCTGCACGTAGCCCTCGTAGCGATCCATGATCCTGAGCCGCAGCTCGACGTCGACCAGGACGGGGATCCCCGTCATGCGCTTCTGGAGCGCCATGCCGGGCGGCGCCACCTGCAGCATCCGGTCGAAGTACCGGCGCGGCATGACGTGAGGAAAGATGTCGATCTTCGTGGTGTGGGCCATGCCGCACGAGGATAAGCTCACGCGGCCCCGAAGGGAAGAAGCAGGGTAGAGTATGGGGCCATGACATCGGGACGCGTCCAGGGCGGCTTCAATCAGTACGGGTTCACCGTGGGCATTCTCATGCTCGACACGCGGTTCCCGCGGATCCCCGGCGACACGGGCAACGCGGCGACCTTCCCGTTCCCGGTGCGCTACCAGCGCGTGACCGGCGCCGACCCGGACCTGGTCGTACGCCGGGGCGCCGCTGGGCTCCTGCCTCGCTTCGTCGAAGGGGCGCGCCTGCTGGAGAGCGAAGGCGTCGGCGCGATCACAACGAACTGCGGCTTTCTCGTCAAGTTCCAGCGCGAGCTGGCGGGATCGGTCGCGGTGCCCGTGTTCACGTCGAGCCTTCTGCTGGTGCCGCTCGTCCACCGGTTCCGCCCGCGCGGACGGCGCGTCGGCATCATGACCGTCAACGCGGGCTCGCTCACCCAGGAGCACCTGGACGGCGCCGGGATCGGCGGCGACATTCCGCTGGCCGTGGCCGGGATGGAGACCGAGAAAGAGTTCACGCGCGTGCTCCTGGGCGACGAGATGGTGCTCGACGTCGACGTCGCGCGCGAGGAGCACGTTCGCGTCGCGCGCCGGCTCGTCACCGAGCATCCCGACGTCGGTGCGATCGTGCTGGAGTGCACCAACATGCCGCCGTACACCGCGGACATCCAGCGCGAGACCGGGCTTGCGGTGTTCGACATCGTGTCGCTCGTCACGATGGTCCACAACGGGCTCGCCGCCGGCCGGTCGCCACGTCCGGCGTGACCGCCTGGTATGACGGGCGACGGCGCCTCCAACGGCCGGCTGCTCGAGACGCGTAGCCTCACCAAGCGCTTCGGCGGCGTGGTCGCCGTGGCCGAGCTTCCGCTCGCCGTGATGCCGGGCGAGATCCGGGGACTGATCGGACCGAACGGCTCGGGCAAGACGACGACGGTCAATCTGCTCTCCGGTCTCTATCGCGCCGACGCCGGCGAGATCCGCTTGCGCGGCGAGCGGATCGACCGGCTGCAGCCTCACGAGATCACGGCGCGCGGCGTGGCGCGGACCTTCCAGACGCCGAAGCT
>QHSQ01000573.1 GCA_003221615.1 Candidatus Rokuibacteriota bacterium
CAAGAGCGTCCCGGATGGTCGCTGGTGACGCGTGATGCATCACGGCCTCTCAAAGGCCCTGCTGCCGGTGCCTGCCGTTGTCGTTTAGGACCTCGCGCTGTTTGGCCTGCAACGAAGCCCACGCGCACGTTGGTGAGCAGAAGTGTTCTGTCACGGTCCCGGACAGAGAGGGCGTTGGCGTAAACTGCTTGCCGTCCCACAGGCAATGCAACGCCCCGGAACGCTTGACGACGGCGGTAACGGCTTTCTCTTCAAGCCGCACCCGATCAGGCCGATCGACCTTCGCAGGCTCCGGGCCTCGCACTTCGGGCTGATCCCTCGGAGTGCTCGAGGACTGCGGTGCCCGGCCAGTGAGCACTGATCTTTGCTCGAGCTGCGAGGGGGCGCGATCAGGCAGTACGATCTTTTTCATAGCTCGCTGTCTTAAGAAGAGCGTTCTGGCCGGGTGGCTGCACGCCAGGACAGTCGCGTGTCTAGTCCCGTTCCTCCTTGTCGAGGTCGACGTCCTCGTCGAGGTCCAGCAACTCACTGAGTTGGCCCTGCATGAACTCCAGCGCCGTCTCAAGCTCCTCGACACGCTCCTCGAGTTCAGCTTTCGTCCTTCGACGGTTGCTCATGCGCCGTTCCTCCTCGCCGTGTTCCTTCACTCCAACGTCGACGCAGCTTGCCTTGAAAGGTTGCGCGATCATCGCGCGCCTGTTGCGCCAGCCAGCGTTCGATGGCTGACGGGCTGAACCGCAGTCGTCGCCCTACCCGTTGAACTGGTAGCGCCCGCCGCTCGGCAAGGTTGTAGATGGTGCGGGGAGCCAGGCGCAGCAGAGCCGCTACCTCCTGGACATCAAGCAGGCGCTCCATTAGGCTCCTTCTGAGTCCACTGGATTCCTCCACTCCTCAGCAAGTGACAGATAGCCGGAGGTTAAGTGTCGTGGACCGGAAGCGTTACGAACTAGAGTGCTTGATCCGGCGCCCGAAGTATCGAAGTGACCGCGAACAGTTCTACCGAGAGCTACCGCGGCTTCAAGACCCGAGTCAGTGGGACAAAGACGACCAAGGCCGGAGTGGGTTCATACCAACCGACGATGAGCGAAGAGTCTGGAAAGCCTTCGACAAGCAGTATCCCGAGCGGGGAATGGATCACACATCTTTCGTGGTGGAACCATACCCATTGACGTACGACCCGGCTTGGAAGGTTGCTGTCGACCGTGCGGTCGACAACTTCTATCGTCGACATCACAGAATGCCGCAAGGGCTGGTAACTCGTGCTGCGATCGACGATTCGACGCCGAGGCCGGAATGCGAAGAGATCTATGCAGAGGCGCGACGCCTCTTCAACGCAATGAGTGAGTGGCAGCGCGGGGTCTATCGCTCCAGCGGAGACGTGATCTTTCGTGACGTTTCTCCGTCGGTATCGCGAAGCGGCCAAAGACATCGAAGGACAGGCGGACGCGTTATCGGAAAGGACGTTCCCTGACCACGTTAGGACGTGCGCACGGTGTCAGCGAGCCGAGCAGCGAGGCAGAAGTGATCTCTATTGCCGCTTCGTCCAGCGGGCCCTCGGACCGCGGACGTCCCGGCAGAGGGGCATCAGCGTATCGATCGATCGAGCAGACTCGGCGAAGTCAAAGACGTGGCGACCCTAGGTTGCTGCTCGTGCTCGTTTAACGTTTGATCCCTGACCGGTTGCCGAACGAGGTCGAATGTTGTTACAGAGTGGAACGCGTCCACCCGGCTAGCCTCGAGAAGTGGTCGAAGACCCCAACGGGAGTCGATGCCTTTTGGAGCGTACAACTTCGCGGGAGTATTAGAGGGCCGCCTTCTAAGTCTCACCGACGAGACGTCAGGCCGGAAGCACCTGTGGGGGGGCGGTTGGATCGAACTACCTCTGTCGGAAGAAATCCTGGCTGGCGGCTTCCGGAGCTCTCCCGGCCCCAGCGATCTTGCGCTCAGTGGCGAAAACAATTGTCGCACCAGCCCTTCATGCTCCTCGACGATGCTCTTACTGATGCCGAACGCGCGAGCTTCGCAGAGGTCCATCGTTCCAAGCGGTGCGTCCGGCGAAGACTCTCGAAAATCGAGCACCTGAAAGCACGACCGGCCGGCGGCAGGGTGGTCAGTAACGAACACAAGGTAGAGCTCGCGCCAATGCTCCCCCACGCGAGAAATCAGATCCTCACCGAAACGACGGAGGTACTCCTCGACGTTGGAACGGTATTTGACTTCGACGCTCAAGAGCCGATGGAGCGGTAATCCGTCGTTCGACTGATCGGCAGGCTTCCAGATTAGAAAGTCTGGCAGGAACTCGCTGCCGCCGGTCTTGAGTAACTGCTGCACCTGGCTTTCGCGGCCGAGTCGAGAAACCTTAAAGCCTGATTGGCGCAGGATGCTCTCGACGAAAGCTTCGCCAATGCGTCCTTTTAGAGAACTAATGTCCACCATGCTGGCGTACAGACGCAAGAAGCGGGCCTGGCCTCGGCATCTCTAAAATCAATGGGTTTCATTCTGCCGAGCCCCTCCTTTGACCGATCTGCCAAATCAACGAAGCCAGCCTGACAACCCTGGGATCGGTGCCCTGACCCAAGACCCATGTTTGGTTTGGTCGCGTTTTCGCCAATCTTTTAAAGTACGTTGAAAGAAATTCGACGCACATCAAACACGTAGGAGAGGCGTTCCGCACAGAAGCCGGAGTCGCTGGTTCGAATCGAGGGCGGACGGGCACTCATGGGAGGCCTATCTGCTGGGATAACTGAATGCTTTAAACACTTCGTCGAATCCAACGGTACCGCTCATGAGCTGAGATTCGGCGTGTTGAACCTGCTCGAGGGTTGGCAGATGCCCCCACACAAGATGTGGGCTTTCACCGCGCCATTCTCCGATCTTGGTGAATACCTTTGCGAGTGTCGTCAGAATGCCGTCACGGATCTCGATACAGAAGAGCTGCCAACGCAATCGCCGCAATGCCAAATGAAATTCAGCGACGTGATCCCGGAATGCCCCGCGACCATCCCAGCCGATCGGGGCTGACAAACGCGCTCGACATACATTGTACGAGCGCGTGACGGCTTTGAAATCTTCCTGCATCTGCCCCGTCCCGGCCTTCATCATCCACTCGTGCTCGGACCGGCCGATCCATCTGAACCCCGAACGCATCTGAGCTAGTGCTTGACGGTAGTGACGTGGTGGTTCGAACCTAACAATCCGCTCTGGATCGAGTCTCACCGGTCGACTCTCCGTAGTCTCATGATTCTCGTGCGGCGGCACAATTTGGAACAACCAGGGCCCGAGCTTTTTCATCGATTCTGGATATACGAAAACGAGCCGTACCCCTTCTAGACGCGAGGTCTTCGCTGATTGATTCCACCCTGCCTGCACCTCGAACGGCATGAGCCCGTCGATGACAAA
>QHSQ01000246.1 GCA_003221615.1 Candidatus Rokuibacteriota bacterium
GCGCAATCGGCAATTTTTGCGGGGGATGGTGAGCCCCGCTATGGCGATAGAGGGAGCCACCATGAAGTGGATTCTCCGGCTGGGGGTGGTCCTCCTCGCGCTGGCGAGTGCCGCTGGCGTAGCGTCGGCCGACCCGAAGCCGGCGACGAAGATCGCCGAAGACCTGGCCTCGGTCGCAGCCCAGCACACCGCCGCCACCTCCCGAGGTGTCGTCTTCCGGTCGGTTGACCCTTTTCTCCCGGCGGCCGATGACTGGGTCACCATCGACGCCGTCGCCGCTGGCAACCCGGGCGCGCTGGCCGCGGACTTGAAGGGTCTCGGCGCTCAGCACGTCGCAGTGTTCGGGCGCGTCGTCTCGGCTCGCCTACCTATTCCGGCTATTCCAGCTCTCGATATCCTGCCGACTCTGAGATTTGCCCAGCCGGCCTATTCCGCAACGAACGCGGGGCGCGTGACCAGTCAGGGCGACCGCGCCATGCGCGCAGACATTGCGCGCGCGACGGTGGGCGTGACCGGTGCCGGCGTCACGGTGGGTGTGTTGTCGGACAGTTTCAACTGCCGTGGCGGCGCGGCGACAGACGTGGCGACCGGCGACTTGTCGCCGGTCACAGTCCTTCTGGAGGAGCCCGGGTGCGGCTCAGGCACCGACGAGGGTCGGGCGATGCTCCAGATCGTCCATGATGTGGCCCCGAGCGCTGATCTTGCCTTTGCGACGGCCTTTGCAGGAGTCGCGAGCTTCGCCGCGAACATCCGAGCTCTGGCTACCGCGGGCGCCCGCGTGATCGTGGACGATGTCATCTATCTGACCGAGCCGATGTTCCAGGATGGCGTCATCGCCCAAACGGTCGACAGCGTCGTGGCCCAGGGGGTGACCTACTTCTCCTCGGCCGGCAACAATGCTCGCCAGTCATACGATCACGCGTTCGTGGCGGGCGGCGTGTTTCCAGCCGGCGCCTTCGGCGCGGGCTTCGGCGGCGGTATCGCCCACGACTTTGGCGGCGGCGACGTCTTCCAGCGCATCACCGTTCCTCCAGCCACCAGCTTCCGCCTGGTGCTGCAGTGGGACTCGCCGTTTTTCTCCGTCGGCGGCACTGGGACGCCGAACGACGTGGACGTCTACATCCTCAACACCGCCGCGACGCAGATCCTCGCTGCGGCCACGACCAACAACATCGGGTCCGGGGATCCGGTCGAGCTCGTGGGCTTCGCCAACCCTGGAGCGACAGCTGTTGACGTGAACATCATGATCGTGACGCGTGCCGGCCCGAACCCCGGGCGGATCAAGTACGTGCTGTTCGGGGGTAACAGGGTCGTGATTCAGCAGTTCGCGACGAATAGCGGCACTATCTATGGTCACGCGAACGCCCAGGGCGCCATCGCGGTCGGCGCGGCCTTCTACGGGCAGACACCAGAATTCGGCGTGAACCCGTCCATTCTGGAGTCGTTCTCCTCGGGCGGCACGACCCCGATCCTGTTCAATACGGCCGGCACGCGGCTGGGAGCGGCCGATCCCAGGGCGAACAAGCCACAGATCGTGGCGCCAGACGGTGGGGACACGACGTTTTTCGTCAGCGACACCGACGGGGACGGCTTTCCCAATTTCTTCGGGACGTCGGCCGCCGCGCCGCACGCGGCTGCTGTGGCAGCCCTGATCCTCGAGGCCGCCCCGACGGTAACGCCCGCTCAGGTGCTGGCGGCCCTCCAGAGCACGGCGCGCGACATGGGTCCCGCGGGCTTCGACAACGACTCTGGGTTCGGCCTCATCCAGGCTGACGCGGCGCTGCTGTCACTCTCTACCGTAACGGGAATCACGCCAACCCCGATCGACCTGGCGAGCCCGCCCGCAACTTTTATGATTACGGGGGAAATTTTCGGGAATCGGGGTTTCGGCCTGCCGGCCGTGAACTTCACACGCGGCGGCGTGGTGCTGGCCCAGGCGCGCGCCACCGCCCTGACCGGCGGCACCGCGCTCACCGTGCCGTTTCCGACCGATGCGACGAGCCTCGGGGGAGCGCACCCCGGGCTCTCGGCCGGCGCCGTCGACGTACAGGTCTACGATCAGACCGGACCGTCCACCTACCTGCTCATCGGGAGCACCCTGCTCACCGTGGCCGACACCCGGCTGTGCACGCTGTGTGTGACCGGGATCGCGCCCAGCTCGATCGATCTGGCGACGCCCCCCGCGGCGTTCTCCGTCGCTGGGCAGGGCTTCGCCAACGCCGGCTTCGGGCTGCCGGTCGTGAACTTCGCGCGCGGCGGCGTGGTGCTGGCCCAGGCGCGCGCCACCGCCCTGACCGGCGGCACCGCGCTCACCGTGCCGTTTCCGACCGATGCGACGAGCCTCGGGGGACCCCACTCCGGGCTCTCGGCCGGCCCCGTCGACGTGCAGGTCTACAACCAGACCGGGCCGTCCGCTTACCAGCTGGTCGGGAGCACCCCGCTCACCGTCACCGACACCCGGCCGTGCACGCGGTGTGTGACCGGGATCGCGCCCAGCTCCATCGATCTGGCGACGCCCCCCGCGGCGTTCTCCGTCGCTGGGCAGGGCTTCGCCAACGCTGGCTTCGGGCTGCCGGTCGTGAACTTCACGCGCGGCGGCGTGGTGCTGGCCCAGGCGCGCGCCACCGCCCTGATCGGCAGCACCGCGCTCACCGTGCCGTTTCCGACCGATGCGACGAGCCTCGGGGGACCCCACTCCGGGCTCTCGGCCGGCCCCGTCGACGTGCAGGTCTACAACCAGACCGGGCCGTCCGCCTACCAGCTGGTCGGGAGCACCCCGCTCACCGTCACCGACACCCGGCCGCCGTCTCAGGTGAGCTTCTTAAACGACCTCATCCTCTGTAAACCTGGATGCCAGTCACTCACGGCTTCAGAAAGCTACACAAGGTTAGCTGTGTCCGGGACCTTCTTTCCGTATCAGCCTGCGACAACTCTGACTCTCAGCAATTTCCAGGGGCAGGTGCATCGTGTGAGGAGGCGGATCGGCGGTGCCGCAGCCTGTACCGGCTACATACGCGGGTCACCGTTGCGATTGCAAGATCAGCCGCGCAGATCTCCAGGAGACTCCGACCTTTCCTGATCGTGATACCGCTCGAGCAGCGCCACGACGACGGGTTCCATTGGACGCGGTAGACCATCGATGGGAAAGAGTCCGGCCGCCTGTCCTTCGTGCAAGACGTGCCGAGCCCAGAGGCCGGTCACGTCGGCGGCGAAGATGAAATGGAGGACCTCGGCATCCCGGAGCGGCACGTAGTAACGCACACGCCACAACTCCCGCCAGTCGGTGACGTCGAGCGCCAGCTCCTCGCGAATCTCGCGCCGGACGGCGATACGAGGCGTCTCGTCGCCATCGAGACTCCCCCCGAACAACGCCCAGTGTCCGGGCGCGGCGATGTCTGGACGGTTATCACGAAGCTGGAGGGCATATCGTCCTGCCACCTTCAGGATGGCCAGGGCCACCGCCGCAGGAGCATGTCGATCGGGAGTCGGCCACACAGTCGTTACGTCGTCAGCTTCTCACTTGGGGAGACCTTCCGGACGGATCGGCAGGCGCTCCGGGTCTGGAACCCCGGGACGCGAAGGCCCGATCCGCTGGAACAGCACCACGCCGTCGCGCTCGAAGGCAATACGGTATTCCGGCGCTTCGCGCAGCTGACGGACGATTCGATCGTAGGGCTCGCGGTCGCGCCGAACGATCCAGTAGAGGAACGGCCGCCGACCGGTGTCGACGAGGACGTAGTCGGCTCGGTCGATACCGGCGGGAAACGGAAAGTAGAAGTGGCGATGCGCCAGGGCGGCTGAGTTCACGTCATTCTGGCTGACGATCATCACATCCGGGTTGTCGGGGATCAGGCGCGCCGACTCGTCGAGGGCGGCTTGCCGATCGGGCATGTAGTTCCGAAAGTGCCACTTGTGTCCCCAGCGCGCATTCCAGAAGCCGAGGCCAAGCGGCGTCGGTCCCTGCCCCAACGAGAAGGCAAAGCTCAGCGTCACGAGCGCGCCCATCGCTCGGAGGGCCGCGCCGTTCCGACGCGCCTCCAGGGACGTCAGGGCCGTCAGGAGACCAGCGAAGGCCGGCGCCACCACGCTGGCGGTGTATTGGGACTCGATTGAGGAATGGGCGACGTCGTTGGAGAGCAGTGCGATGCCCAGAGAGGGCATCGCCGGCAGCAGGGCCACGGGGTCGCGCCACGAGAGAAAGGCGACGGGCCCGAACAAGCTGACCAGGTAAAAGAGCTTGCCCGCGACGAGCCCGGGAGCCACCAGCTCCCTTCCGCCCGACAAGTAGCGCCGGATCATGAAGGCACCTTCGGAGTTGCCGGGCCCGGCGAGGACCCCGAAGACAACGACGATGAACACGGCCATTCCCACCGTGAAGGCCACGGCGCCCAAAAGAACGTGCCGGCGTCGAGCGAGCAAATACAGACCGAAGGCGGCAAAGACCGGGATCAGGCTCTCCTTGGCAAGCGCAGGAATCGCCGCGGCGAACAGGGCGAGGCCCGGACGGTCCCGCTCGGCTAACCAGAAGGCCCAGAAGAGAAACGGAATGGCCACGTGATCGGGGCGAAAGTCGAGCAGGGCGTTGAACTGGACCGCCGGATGCAGCAGGTAGACCATGACCCCCAGCACACCCGCCGTGCTGCCCAGCAGCTTTCGGGTCAGCAGATAGCAGGGGATCACGCCCGAAGCCACGAGCAGCGCCTGGGACCACAGGAGCAGTAGTGGGCTCGGCCAGAGCCGGTACGCGAGAGCGTAGATCACGTAGAGCGGCTGAAAGTGGCAGATGCCCCAGTAGCGGGTGGCCCCGCAAGGCGAGAAACGTTCCCCGCCTCGATAGGTCTGCTCGATGACGCCGGTGAGATCTTCCTGAACTGACGCGACCCAGATTTTCTGATCGTAGCTCCCGAGATCAAAGACGTGAGTGTGCCACGTCGCGTAGCGGAGACCGAGGAGCGACACCCCCACGAGCCCCGCGGCGAGCGCGAGCGCAACCGCCGTTCTATCAGCGCGCCCGGCTAGCCGGCGCTCTAGCTGTCGCGCCGGCAGCCGTCGCCACACGACCCAGGCCAGTGCGGCGCCCACTCCTAGAATGAGGAGGTAACGCACCACGCTGGCCCTCAGCCCGAGGAAGCCTTTCGCGAAATGCAGATGATATTCGTTCGCAGCATCGGCGGGCCCAAACGCAGCAGTCGGTTACTGCGCCCAGCCGGGAACAGCGCAAGAAGGGATGACGCATCGAGAAGGTTGAGATTGCTCACCTCAGCGAAATACTGGAATCCGAGCGTCCTCAGCAGACGCCGGTAGAGCCGATCGGGGAACCAGTGAACGAGAGGGAGAAAGGTGTGCAGCTCGACCGGAAACCACCGGTTGGGGGTCGTAAACATCACGTTCCGCGATACCCGGCACACCTCCGCAACCAACGCCGCCTGTTGCTGCCGGGACCCCGCGTGTTCCACGACGGCGTTACACAGACCGGCGTCGAAATAGTCATCCGGTACCGGAATCCGCCGAAGGTCCGCCTCGAGATATGTCAGCCCCGGAAATTCCTGGGGCAACCAACCCGCGCCTTCCTCGGCCCGTCCGATCGCGGTCAACCGGTGGCGATGGGGGTAGAGCAACTCGAAGAAGTGGTGGACTCGATGATCCCGTCGTCCCGTAACTCCGAAGTCGGCAATGCGCATCTCGGCGTCGGGATCGAATTCCTTCATGAAGACATCGAAGATTTTCCGCCGCACTCGAAGCGCGAGATCGTTTTTCAGTCGGTTCAGCCGCCCGAGGTCGGTCGAGTATTCCAGCATCCTCGTGCCTCAGGGAAGCGTTCCGACGAAGACGCTCAGCTCGCGAACCTCGAACCAGTCTCCCTTCCTCGGGTCAATGAGGCCAACCGCAAAATTGTCGCCGGGCGCAGGATGAACCACCTGGTCTTCCCACCTTTCCAAGACTCCGGCACGTCGTGCGCACACCACAACTATCTGGGCGCCCACGCTGAAATCGACTTCTCGCGTACAGTCGAGTGACACCGAGAAATAGTCCTCCAGCCTCTCGAATCGTGCGTTCTGGGAGCCCAGGTTCACGGACGGCCAATCGCCGGCAGCGGGCGTCGGTGAAAGAACACCCGCAGAACCCGGAATAAGACCAGCAACCGCAGCCCTCGCCCTGTCAGGGCGTAGCTGCTCCCTGCGCGCCTCAGCAACCCATTCATGCGGAGCTTCTCAAGACGCGAGGCGACCATCGCGCGACTGCTGGACAGGTGGTCGATCTCGGCGCGGCTCGAGCTGCCACGGCGCAGAAGCAGGAGAAGGGATACCGAAATGCTGCTGTCGACGAGCGTCACGAGGAAGACATAGAGCTCGCAAGCGAAGGCATAGACCAACACTCCGGCCCAAAATTCGACGCCCCATCCGTATGCCCTCACAAGAGAACCCGCCATCACGAGACCGACCGCGCCGCCGACGAGGAGGAACCTGGCCACGAAGCCCTCGCCGAAGTGAAGGCGGGCAACGACGACCTGACCGATGACAGCGCCCATCAGGGCGAACAGCGCTGATACCAGCCACACGCATCACTCCGTTCGGGTTACTCCGGCGGACCAGGCCACGCTGGCCAGAACGCGGGCAACCTTCCGCCCTCCGTGCGTCAGGGAAACCTGATCGGCGGTGTCCTGGATGAGCCCAAGTCGCTCGAGGCTACCCAGGCGCTGCTCTTTCTTGGACACCCCGAGACCCTCCAGGCCGCTCACGTCGACCGCCTCGCCCCGCCGGGTCGCCTGCTCGATATGCTCGAGAATGCTCAAGGAGTAGCTTACTTCCGCGAGCGACCACAGTTCGAGGAACGAGAGGCTGTAGATTCCGTGTAAGGCGATCGCAGCGACCAGGCCGGCCACGACCTCGACGCTCGGGTTCATCGACACGGCGGCGAAGCCAACGACGATCAGGACAACGAATGAAAGGGCTTGATAGAGGAGGATTCCTCGCTCAGAGGTCAACCAGGTGATTCGCAGGCGGAGCGCGGTGTACAAGGCCAAGTTGATCCCGACATGCAGCACGCTCCAGACAAGCAGTCTCAGCGCATCGCTCCAGGGTTAGTTGACTCATCTGCTCGCGAGGTTCATCTTCCACTACACACCGAAGCACGCCTCCCGGGTCAACGAGAGATTAACATCGCTGGCTGTTCGCGCATTGTTGATCTGAATCAGTGCATTGTATCCAGCAAGAACAGCTACCACTGCGGCTGCAATTCCCCATCGGCGAGCTATGATCGTGCGGTGAGATCTTCAATCATGGCGAAAGCCGCTCTGCTATTCGCGCGCCAGCGCCGAACGGATCGCTGAAGTATTCGCGCCCCGACTTCGACGATGTCCTGGGAGTTACCGACGCGACAAACTGCCCTGTCGAGCCCGGCGGCAGG
>QHSQ01000247.1 GCA_003221615.1 Candidatus Rokuibacteriota bacterium
CGCCAGCACTCCTCGAAGTATCGGCGAGCGGCGGCATTTCTCTCGTGCGGCAGGCCTCTGCTGAGCATCGCGCGATCTCTCAACCCGATTCGGCTCCCCTGTTACAGCAGTACACGTCGGGCTCGACCGGCCGGCCCAAGGCGGTTGTCCGAACCCACGCCGCCTTGCTGCGCGAGCTCGAGGCGCTCCAGTGGGTCTTCCAGACCAGCGAATCCGATAGATTTCTCGGTGCTGCGCCGTTCTCTCACGTCAACGGGTTGGTGCGCACCATGATGGCGTCGATGCACGTCGGGGCGACCCTCTATCCTGTGGAGGTGTTTCATCGACGTTATATGCTGGACCTGATCACTCGGGAGGGCATGACGGTCTTCGGTGGGGTGCCGCAGATGTTCAACCTGCTCGCCCAGACCCCTCGGCGCGGAGCGGTCGATCTGTCGAGCCTTCGGGTGCTGTTTTCTTCGAGCGCTCCCCTCCTACCCGACGACAATCGCCGCTTCTTCGCGCGCTACGGCATGTTTGTGCGCCAGCTCTACGGTTCGACCGAGACCGGGACTATCAGTGTCACTTCCGACTCGAATCCGCGGTCGCTGACTTCGGTCGGCGCTCCCTTGCCCGGCGTCCGGGTCGAGGTCGTCGACCCCACTGGAGCTCCCGTGGACCGGGGGGAGGAGGGGGAGATTTCGATCGCGAGCCCGTTCTCGGCGACGGGCTATCTCGACAACGCGACGGCGACCGAGAAGAGTTTTCAGGGGGAGTTCTATCGTTCCGGCGACCTCGGCACAGTGGACTCAAAGGGACATATCAGTATTAGCGGTCGACGGAGTCTCGTGATCAATCGTGGCGGCTTCAAGGTCCACCCGTATGAAGTGGAAGAGGCCATTGCTCGCCATCCGAGCGTTCGCGAAGTCGCCGTCTACGGTGCCCCGAGCCCGCACGGTGACGACATCGTCTGCTGCTGCATTGTGGCGTCTGCGGAGTGCAGCGCCGAGGATATCTTGCTCCATTGTCAGGGGCGAATCGCCGGCTACAAGATTCCGAGCCGGATTGAGTTTCGCGCTTCCCTTCCGAAGACCCAGACGGGCAAGATCTTGCGTGCCTCTCTCTGAGCGAGTCCCGGCCGGGGGTGCTCGCCCCCAAACGGCGTCGACCGTTTCGCTGGTCGACGCAGGCGATGTGGCTCGCGCGGCCCTGTTCGCCCTGCTCGCGCCGTGCGCTTGGTTGGTGCCACCGCGCTGCTGGCCCCGGGCCTGCGGAGTGCTGGCGAATGGATGGGCGAGGATTCGCACGCTTGAAGACCCGCAGTGGCGCGCACTCGTCTCCCGCGCCTTGGGCGACAGAGACATTGGTATCTCGCCTGCCGCGGTCCGGCAGCGTGCGCTGGCCAATAACATCGAATTCATGCTTCAGCTGCTCAGAATGTGGCGTCCTCGTCGCGGTCGGTGGCATCCGGACGTTGAGCTCGTGGGGCGGGAACACATCGATGCGGGGCTCCGGCAGGGGCGGGGCACAATACTGTGGGTTCACCGCTTTCGTCCGTTCGTCCACTTCGTGGCTCTTTCGCAAGCTGGCCTCGAGGTGTGCCGGCCCAGTGGAAAGTATCATGGCGAGTTCTATCGCTCTCACATTGGGCGCTACTGGTTGAATCCGCTCCAAACTGGACTCGAAGACCGATACTGCGAGCGTGTGGTGGTTGGCGATCGCGCATTCGGGCATCTTCGTGAGCTTCAACAGCGGCTGGGGCGCCAGGCCATAGTCAGTATGTACGCCGACCATCTCGAGGGGACCCGGAACATCGACGTGCCGTTTTTGGCGGGCCGGTTAAGTCTGTCGACCCAAGCTGTCAGTCTCGCTGTTCAAAGCAACAGCCAGATCTTGCCTGTGTTTCCGGTGTCTGACACCGCAGGACGGTTTCGGGTGATCGTCGAACCGAGTCTCGACATCGCCGGGAGCGACCGCGCCTCGGTTGACGCTGCGGTCATTCGCCATGCTCGACGGCTAGAGTGGTACGTTCTCCGGTATCCGGATCAGTGGCACAGATGGGATCGCGTCCATACCGAAGCCACAAGCGCGAGCGGTGGCACCTCACGGCCGCGTACACCTTATGTCGAGACGATCGTCTCGCGCTCTCGGAGCGCCGATCCGGATATGTGACCGCTTCCGTCCGGCGCGTCTCGGGCGGGAATCTCGTTAACGCCGGCTCGGCCCCGGGGCTGGTTACTGTCCTCGTAGCTTCTTGATCCGGCTCTCGGCCTGGCCGATCGCCTGGTGCAGAGCCGTCAGATCGCCGACGGAAAAGAAAAGGGCGCTGCTCGTCTCGAACGGCGTGGGCGCGCGCAGAATCCGGATGTTGCCCGCCTGCAGGTAAGCGACGCCGCCGCCCCGAATCCGCATCGTGCCGACGCGCAAGGAGCCCGCGTGGAACTCCATCTCCGTCGTGTCCGGGATCGGGTCCTCCGCCGGTTGCCGCGAGGCGCTCCGCGCGATATTCTCGACCGCGACCGCATACATCGACACTTCGTCTTCGTCCACCAGCCCGGTTGCGATCGGCAGAAGTTGTCCGTCTCCGGTTTGTATCGACAGCGTGGCGCGCATCGCGAGGAATTGCTGGCTCAGCTTGCCGAGGGGATAGGCTCGGACGACCTCGATGCGGACCTCACCACCGCGCGACATCATGGCCGTCACTGGGGGTCCGAATCCCACTGGCTTCAGCGGCGTCAGCGGTAGCGTCGAGACGGTAAAGGAGTCCCTGACACAGGGCGAGCAGAGCTCGGCGAACAGCGACTCGAATGTCGTGTTGGGCTCCTCCCGCGTCAGCCCAGGGACGAGATCGTGCGCCGGGGCCGTCGTCGCCCCGGTGACGATCGTGCCGACGAGAGCGAGCCCTACCGAGGCTCCGCGCAAGCTCGCGGTCAGTGCCGTGCGCGATCCGCCCCCGCTCATCATCGGTCGCTCAGTGAACCTGTATCAGCGGGGCGATGGAGGGTACCCCGTTGCTGTTCAGGATGAAGAGCATGTAGTAACCCGGAGGCGCCAGGTTTCCGTTGGCCGGCGCCGTCACGGTGAGCCCTCCGGGGACCGCCTGGAAGCTCAGGCTGAGGTAGCGCTGGCCGCTGTTGAAGTGATGCGTGACCGTACCCAAACGGATGAGCGAGACCTTCGAGATCTGCGCCGCGTCTGGGGTGGTCACCGAGAACGTCGAGCCGTACGTGACCGCCGTCGGCGCCGACGTGATCGTGGGCCGTGCGCCGTTGAAGAGGTACGGAGGCGAATATATTTCGGCGCTGAGCTGATCGGCGCCCGGTCCAGTCCCGCCGAACCGACCGCTCCCGGCACTCAGGACGCGGCCGTCGGGCAGCAGGATGGCCGTCGCGTGGTAGACACGTCCCACCTGCATCGCGGCCATGGTCGTCCACGTCTCGCTCGCCGGTGACCACATCTCCGCGGCGTAGACCGCCGCCGCGGGATCGGATACGTTCGCGTTGCCGGATCCGCCGGTGACGAGGACGGTCCCGTCGGCCAGAATCGTGAGGTTGTGCGTCACGCGGTCGAATTGCATATTGGCGGTCTGTCGCCAGGCGGGACTTCCCTGGTTCATGTCGAGCACAAAGGTCGTCCGCCCGACGTTGGCCGTTCCGTCGCTCCAGGCCGAGCCGGCCTTCATGATCTTGCCGGGCGAATACGTGACCGAGCTGCCGCCCTCACGCGGGTTGGGATCGACCGTCGTGATTGTGTTCGCACTCAGGTTGATGACTTGTGTCGGCACCACTTCCTCGGAGGAGCCGGCCTGGAGCGCCCGACCGTCGGGAAGCACGAACATGTGCGGATACTGGGTCGGGCTCGATGACTGAGCGCCGGTCACCCGGGTCCACACGTTCGTCGTCGGATTATAGACTTCTGGGATGGAGGCGACGCACGTCGGGCACGTCGTATGCCCGGCGACGGCAAGGACTCGCCCGTCACCCAGCGTGATCACCGTGGGATACCAGCGCTCTGTGAACATCTGAGCGAGGGCCGACCACGTCTGCGTCGATGGATCGAAAGCATGGACCTGACGGACACCGATGTCGTAGTCGATGTGGCCGCCGTCGACCAATATTCTGCCGTCACCCAGCGCTGTCTGGCCTGCGCAGAAGTAGTTGAAGTTGATGGTGGTGTCGCTGACGTCGGTGAAGGTATTGGCGGCCGGGTCCCACAGCTGCACGGCGGCATTGGTGAGGTCCCACGCCAGGACCTTTCCGTTCGGCAGGAGCGCCATGTGGATCGCCACGATGGGCCATGTGAACGGCCCGGCCCAAGCGCCCTTCAGCTGGGCCTGATTGGATACGACGGTCACCGTTGTGCTGACGGAGGTCGCGTTGAGCGTCGCGATCAGGGTGACGTTCTGAATCGACGTCACGGACCCGGCAGTGGAACTGAACGTGGTGGAGGCCGAATTGGCTGGCACGGTGACCGAAGCCGGAACTGGAAGCACCGACGGATTGTTCGACGAGAGCGCGACGGTGGTCCCGTTCGTCGGTGCGTTCTGATTCAAGCTGACCGTGCACGTGGTCGAGCTCCCCGAGGCCAAGCTCGGCGGGTTGCAAGCAATGGACGACAGGGCCGGGCCGCCGCCGCCTCCCCCGCCCGGAGCAGCTTTGAATGCGGCCATCTGGGCGAGATAGGTGTCGGCCCTGCTGAACGTGAACGTCGCCGCGACAGAACCGGCCGTCGCCTGGATCGCGTCCTCGGTCGCCATGTCCATGCCGTTGAGGGTCGTGCGCCGCGTGAAGCCGGTTCCCGCGGTGATCGTCCCGAAGCTGCCGGAATCGTCCATGGCGACGCCGAAGATCAGGTCGCCGTTCGCGGTGGTCGTGGCGGCCGTGCTCGTGACCCCGTTGGTGGCGGTTGTGCCGCCGGCCCGATTGCGGGCCGCCGCGTCGAATGGCGCCGTCGTGGCGATGCCGCTGTACTCGCTGACCATAATCCGCCGATAGCCGCCGGTCGCGCCGAGGGTGACGGTGACGGTGTTGGCGCCGGCCCGGATATTCGGGGCGTACAGGATCGCGAGGCCTTGGCGATTGCCCGGATCGAAATCGTTGATGGCGATGGCGTAGGTATTGCCGAGCGTGTCGGTGGCGCGGATGGACGGCGCCACGTTATCGCCCCAGCTCACGGCGACGACGATGAGATTGCCGGCCGTATTGGCCGTGGTGAAGGCTTGAGCGATGGTGGAGGCGGCGGCATCGTTGGTCGAGGCATTCGCCTGCACGAAGCTGATCGCCGCGGCCGCGACCTGAGGAGAACCAAAGGTCACGGTACCAGCCAGAAGACCCGCAAGAGTCCAGAGTCGGCTATGGCGTCTCATGGTTCTCCAAAGAAGTGAAGGCAGGGGTCGAGTCCACACTTGCAGGGGTCCTATAGCACACCAGTTAGTGAGCCTGCTATGCGGCAAGAGTCATACCAAGAGAATCGCGAAGAGCGTTTCAGCCTAATTGCGGGCTTAGCTACGACGTATGTGCAGAGATTTGCCTATTCGGGTGTAACGATCTACCGACTCGACCGGTCGCTGAAGCTGGTCGGGCTCCGTGGGAAGCGCCGTGACCTGGTGTATTCTTCACCCGCTCAACGCGTCGCCGATCGTCTGGCTCCTCGGCAATGGGGTCGATGTGACCGCTCGTCACTGTCTGCAGACGTTGTCGCCGGCGCTTATCGGCTCGTTGGCGATGATGTCGATGGCGTGCTTGCTCGAGCAGAGCCTGCCCGAGCCGTCGTCGCTCGCCATCCGATTCGCCGTCGAGATACTGGGAGGCGTTCTCGCTTTGCGCTGCGATCGGCTCCGATCTCTCGTCGACCTCGTCCGGTCTGCGCGGGGATGAGCTGGTCGGTCGGCTCGCGGGTCGGCCGAGCGGCGGGCGACATCAGGCCTGTCACGGCGGCTTCGGATCGAGCACCACGCCTCTTGAGCCTCGACGTGTTTCGGGGACTGGTGATGCTCGTCCTCGTCCCGAACGTCTACGGCGGATTCTCCTTCTACGAGATGGCGGCCCGCGATCCGCAGAGTCCCGTGTGGCCCTTCCTCGCGCGCCAATTCACCCACGCGCAGTGGAGCGGGTGCACGATCTGGGATCTGGTCATGCCCTCATTCGTGTTCATGATCGGCGTGGCCATTCCCTACTCGTATGCAGCGCGCAAGGGCCGCGGCGAGTCGGACGCGTGGATCTTCGCGCACGCCGTGTTTCGGGCCGTCGTCCTCCTGGTGCTGGGCGTCGAGCTGCAGATGACGATCCAGACCCGCGCCGACCTGCTGTGGCCGTTTCTCATCCTGGCGGTAGGCCTACCCGTGCCCGCGTTGATCGCCCGACGCCTGGGCGTCGGTGGCACGCACGGTGAGCGCGCCATCATCGTGCTGTGGTGGGGGACGATCGTGGTCGCCTCGGTGTTCCGACTGTCCTCGCACGTTTACCAGATGCGGGGCATCGCGTTCCACGACATCCTGCCGCAGGTCGGCCTCGGCTACGTGTTCGCGTTCATCGTGAGCCGCTACGCTCTCCGGGCGAGGGCCCTCACTGCCCTGGCGATCTTGTTCGCGTTCTGGCTTGCCTTCCTAATCTTCCCGCTGCCCGGACCCGGATTCTCGTCGACCGCGGTTGGCGTCGCGCCAGGTGACGAGCTCTTCCTCGGCTACTTCGCCCACTGGAACAAGAACACGAACCTGGCCGCCGCATTTGACAGATGGTTCTTGAACCTCTTCCCCACGACGGAACCCTTTGCCTTCAATACCCACGGCTACGAGACGCTCAACTTCATTCCGACCATCGTCACGATAGTCCTCGGGACCATCGCCGGGGACTATCTGCGCGGTGACCGGCCTCGGGTGCAGACCCGAAACGGCTTGCTCACGGCCGGTGGCTTCGGAGTCTTCGGCGGTCTCATGCTCGGGTGGGCGGCCTGCCCCATCGTCAAGAGCATCTGGACGCCGTCGTGGACGATCTTCAGCGCCGGCCTTGTGACCGTCGCGCTGGGATGTCTCTACCATGTCGTCGATGTCCGTGGGTACCACGCGTGGACGTGGCCATGCGTCGTCGCCGGGCTGAACCCGATCCTCCTGTACACGTTGGCCCTTCACTATCGCTGGCCGGTCGTGGAGGTATGGCGGCGTGGGCTCGGCCCAGCGCTGTTCGCGGGATACTGGGGACCTGTGCTGGAATCCGTTGCCTGCGGTCTATCGCTCTGGCTGGTCGCGTACGCGGCTTACCGACTGAAGCTCTTCGTTCGGATCTGAGACGGCGGCGCCGAGCGCCATCCCGCCCGCGCCGAAGAGGCGCGCGGCTCAGGCGCCCAGACCGATGCCGGCGTAGCGAGCGATGCGCCGTTTGTCGAGCATTCGTCGGCCGTCGACAATCAGCGGCGCCGCCGGCATCCGCGCGAGCACGTCGGGCACTCGCTCGAATTCGTCCCAGCGCGTGACCAGC
>QHSQ01000315.1 GCA_003221615.1 Candidatus Rokuibacteriota bacterium
TGGCCGTAGGGGGCCAGGCCCATGACCTTGTACTCTCCGGAATTGATCTTGAAGCCCGCGTAGTACGTGAAGGCCGCGTACAGGAGTCCGAGCGAGTGCGGGAACGGCATCTCCCAGAGCGGGGTGAGCTCGCTCCCGCGACCGAGCCACGCCGACGTCGTGGCCCACTCGCCGACTCCGTCCATGCACAGGACCGCCGCCGTGTCGAACGGCGAAGGGTAGAAGGCCGAGGCGGCATGCGATTCGTGATGCTCGCCGAAGAGTATCGGGGGCAGGTCCGACTTCTTCATGCCATCGGTCAGCGCCAGCAGCTCGGTCTGGAGCATCTTCTTCTGAAAGAGCTTTTCCTTCAGCCAGACTGGCATCGCGGTCACGAACGACCGGAGCCCGTGCGGCGCGAACGCCAGATAGGTCTCCAGCAGCCGCTCGAACTTCACCAGCGGCTTGTCGTAGAACGCGACGTAGCGGAGGTCGCCCAGCGAGATGCCCCCTTCGCGAAGACAATAGCGAACCGACTCGCTCGGGAACCCGGAATAGTGCTTCTTTCGATTGAAGCGTTCTTCTTGCGCGGCGGCGATGATCTCACCGTCTCGCAGCAGGCACGCGGCGCTGTCGTGATAGAAAGCGGAGATGCCCAGGATATCGGTCATGCCTTGCTCCTCGTGCGCTCCATTTATGGGGACTCCTCCCCCGCGACCATTTCTTCTAGACATTCCTCGCAGACAGCCGACTGAGGTCCGTTCTCCTGCATGAATAGACCACGGCAGCGCGTACAGGACGTGGCGTTCGCGGGAACCGGCCCGCGGGCCCGAAGCCTCGCGTTTTCGATCGTGGCGAAGAATCGGATTTTGGAGACGACGCTCCGGTAGCTCCACGCTTCGACGCGAATGCACGAACCGTCCGGACGCTCCATCTCGGCCCAGAACAGTGATTCAGTGCTCATCGCGCTCTTGGCGCGCCGTCACCGCGCCTTGTTCGTAGAGGCGGTGGTAGGCACGAGCCATCGCTGCAGCGCTGAAGCGCGAGCGCGCCCAGGCCGAGGCGCGTTCCCCCATCGTCCGACGAAGGGGATCGTCTCCCATCAAGCTGATGCATCGCGCCGCGAACGAGTTGGCGTCGCGACCCTTCACCAGAAATCCGTGCTCGCCGTCGGTCATGATTTCCGGAATACCGCCCACTGCGCTTGACACCACCGGTGTGCCACAGGCCATGGCCTCGATCACGCTCAGCGGAATTCCCTCGTGCCGTGAGGTATTGAGGTAGAGGTCGAGGCTCTGGTAGTAGGGGAACGGATCCGGTCGTGGCGTGAGGAATTCCACGCAGTCACGGAGGCTCAGGGCTGTGGCGCGCTGCGCCAGCTCATCTCGCAGCGGCCCATCCCCGAGGAGACTGAACCGGACAACCGGCGCTTCACGTCGCACCCGGGCCGCGACGTCCAGGAAAAGATCGAGGCCCTTGACCGGCACCATCCGCGCGACCGTCCCGATGTGGAAGCATGCCCTGCCCGAGCCCGACGGAGCCGGCGCGAGGGGCGGAAACACGCCCCCGTTCCGAATCACGTGAACCCTCTCCTCTCGAAAACCGTGCTGGTTGACCAGTGTCCGCTTCATCTCTTCCGAGACGGCCACCGCACAGCCAAAACCACGCTTGATGACGAAGAAATCGAGCCTGGACCTCCATCGAGCGAGGCGCGCTTCCCGGCCGCTGTGAGTCGCTGACTCGGGCATTCCGTGAATCGTCGTGATGAGCTTGCCGACGCCGAGCCATCTCGCCAGGAGCCACGCCAGCAGATTTTCCTTGTAACGATGGGAGTGAATAGCGGCGATGGGCGTGCCCTTCAGCAGGCGCGCTGTCCGCCACAGGATCCCGACGAAGGAATGACGGGCCTCCGGGATCACATGGGTCACGATTCCGGCGGCACGTAATTTGTCGACGAGAACGCCCTCGTTGAGCGACAGGGCAACCACCCGCGGGCCGTCCTCTTTATGGAGGCGGCTGAGGAGGTTGAAGATCACCACCTCGGCGCCGGCCCAGAGATCGCCCGAGAAAATGTGGAGGACGGTCATCTTTGCGCAACGGACGACGTCGTTCTTGTGGGTCGATCGCTCGTGCTGAGCCCCTGCCGTCTAGACGGCTCCCAGGTCACTTGCTGATGACCGAGCGCGTATCGTCCCCAGGCCGTCAACATGGCCCACTGCACCATCGTGAAGAAGTAGGCGGTGCGGACGACGCGGCCCTGCTGGAGGGGCGTTACGACTTTACCGGCGACCGCGAGAAGATAAAGGCCAGTCTGCGCCCAGAAGCTCAGGCCATAAAGGGGCTCGCGGTTCAAGAGGCCGCTGCTGATCAGGGTTGCCAGCAAGAGAAACGGAGCCAGGAAGCGCAGAAGCTTGTGGCTCGCCAGCTGAAACGCGAACCGTCCGTGACGGACCGGGTTCACGAGATCTAGGTTGGCCATCAGCACCGTGATGCCCCGGAGGAACGTCCGGATCTTTCGGCGCATTTCGTCCTGGGGCGACGCGAGCGCGACGAACCGCCCCAGGGCCGACGGATCGGCGATCGAGCGGTAGCCTCGCCGTGCGGCGCGGAGGGCTCCCATGAAATCGCTCGCCAGGCTGGCTGACCAGTCCGAGCAGAGCTCCTTGCGGATCGCAAAGCAGGATCCGCTCAGCCCGACCAGCGAGTGAAACCGTCCCTCGAGGCGGCGGACCCACATCTCGTACTTCACGTAGAGTCCCTCGGCCGTTGGGTTGCCGTGCGCGTCCACGATGAGATCCTCGGTGCTGACCGCCCCGACGGTGGGATCGGCGAAGTTCGCGACAAGCCGCCGCAGGGCGTCCGGCTCGAGGAGCGTGGCGGCGTCCGTGAATACGAGGATGTCGCCCTTGGCCAAGGACACGGCGAGTCCCTGGACGTGCTCCTTTCCCTTGCGCTGGGGCGCTCGAACGAGTTGGACCCCACGCGCGGCGTACTCCTTCACGATCTCGTCCGTGGCGTCCTCCGAGGCGTCGGAGGCCACGAGGATCTCGCGCTGCACCGACGGATAGTCCAGGGCGAGGGTGTGGTCGATCTTCTGTCGGATCTTGTCCGCTTCGTTTCGCGCCGCGATGATGATCGAGACGGACGGAAAGATCTCCTTCCTCAGGACGCGGCGGGACCTGACCCTCGCGAACGCCCAGAGCACGAGCGGGTAGCCGAAGTAGGTGTAGACCACGAGCGACGCCGCGACCCAGAAGAGGATCTTCATGCTCGGCTCGCCGGGCGGCCGAGTCTCGCGACCGCGTCGCGGAGGAGCGCCCGCGAATACAGCGAGAGCTCCCTGATCGCCGGCGCCGGGTCGTCCGGCCGAAAAACCTCGGCCCTGGCCCCCCTGCCCGCCGGTCTCAGGAACTCCGGGAGCGCTTTCAGGCGCCGCGCCAGGCTGCCTCTCTCCCGAAGTCGGATGAGCAACCAGTCGAGGTCACCTAGCCACCAGCGGAGGCGAACTCCGACCCGATAGGTGAACACCGGGTCGATGTCGCCGTCGACCGCCAGCCGGTAGAGCAGGTACGGAAAGTCCACGCCGGAATCGACCGCGAGCTGCAGCGAGCCCCAGAACCGTCCGTTGATCTCCAGCAGCTTGGACACTCCATCCCGTGAGTCACGCTTGAATTCCACCATCGCCACGCCGTGCCACTTCAGAGCTTCGAGGATCCGCTCGGCGTGCTCGAGCAACTTCGGATCCAGCCCGATGCTTTCGGAGAGTACCGACACTCCGCCCGAGGGCGGCTTCTCACGGAGTCGTCGGTGGGCGAAGGCCGCGCGGAGTCGTCCCCGGTTCATCAGAACGAAGACTCCCCTTCCATCGCCGGGAATGTGTTCCTGGACCAGCGGACAGGGAACGACGGCGTGGACAGCCCGAAACGCCTCGTCGAGCTCCGCTGCCGTACGAACATAGTGGACGGCGCCTCCCGTCTTCCACTGGCCCCCGTGCAAGAACCTCGAGACACGCGCCTTGACGACCGCGGGAAACCCGACCTGGTTGATCGCGCCTTCGAGGTCGGCCGGACCACGCAGGATGACGGTCCTCGGAACGGGAATCGCCGCTTCTGCGGCGAGCGCCGTCAAGGCGCCTTTGTCGTGAGCGGCCTGAACGGTCTCGAAGTCCGGGAACGGCAGCGCGGTAAGACCCTCGAACTCTGATCGCGCCTGCGCGATGAGAGAAAGGGAAATGTCGTCGGCCGGGATGACGACGCGGTGCTTCCCGCGAACGACCTCCTGGCGGATGGCGCTCACGAACGCCTCGCCGGACCGTGCGGCCGAGGGCACTCGAACGGACGCCTGGCAATAGCGCGAGGTTCCCGCGAGGCTCTTGCCGCCCTCGTCGGCCACCGTCACCTTGATGCCTCGCCGCCCCAGGCTGCGCGTCACGGCCAGTGCGCTCCGGAGATCTCCGGGAGTCAGGAGTGCGCTCACGCAGGCACCCCCTCTGGCGCGCGGAACAGCCAGTAGCGGAGCAGGCTTTCATCGAACGACCGACCGTCACTACAGACTTGCTCGTGCATCCCGAGCCGGCGCAGAGGCCGGATCCCCAGCGCTCCACCTCGCGCCACGGGCTCGGCGAAGCAGGCGGTCCGGTATTCCGCGCTTGCCGCCGCGGTCACCAGGGCTTCGCTCGCGGCTTCGTTCGGAAACGCGAAGTGCTCGACCTTTCCGCCGACGCGCCGCTCGATCTCGACCTTGGACCGAACAAGCTCCTCGTTCGCCGTGTCGGCAGGAAGACGTGTCAGGATTCGATGCGAGCAGCCGTGCGACCCGATCTCGAACCCGGCGGTGGCCATCGCCCGGACCTGGTCCCAGTCGAGAAAGAACTTGCGGTCCGGGAAAAGGGGTCTACGGAGTCTCACGGCCTCGCTGAGCGTGTGGACCAGCTCTTCGATGACCTCTTCGTCACACAGCGCCTTCACGGTTTCGATCAGGGGATCGAGGTCGCGGGCTCCGAGGCGTTCACGCTTCGCGAGTCGCCTCAGCTCCTGACGCACAGGGCCCGGGTAGGTCCGAAACGTGATCGTCTCTTCCAGCGAGCGCGACAACTCGGTGCGGGTGAAGAGATAGATGAGCTCGGTGTGCCAGAAGGCGCGGTCGGAGCCGATGAAATCCGTCGCGAGGAAGACGGTCGCGGGAAGATTGTGCCGGCGAAGGATCGGAAAGGCCTGATCGTAGTTGTCGCGCCAGCCGTCATCGAACGTGATGACGCAACGTGGACGAGTGCGCTGCCCGGCACTGGTTCCGTCCGCGAGCAGGGCACCCAGCGTGACGACCTCGAAGTGCTCCTTCAGGATGGCAACCTGGCGTTCGAAGGTCGAGGCGGTCACGACCATGCCCGGCTGCGAATAGTCCAGAGTCTCGTCCCACTTGTCAGTCACGCGGTGATACGTGAGGATGACCACCGCATTACGTTCGGCCCACGTGCGCAGCCTGCGTTGCCAGAAACCGCCGCGCACCAGGGCCTGGCCGAGCAGGGCTTTAGCGAGACGCTTCGGGCGCATGTCCCTGATCTCCTCGGACGGCCTCGACGATCACCTCGATGTCACGCGCCGTCACACCGGGGTGAGTCGGAAGCGTGAAAATGCGCGCAGCGATCTCGCGGGCGCCGGGACAGACCTCCTGATGTCGCGCGAGGTACGATCCGATGCCCGGGATGTCTCCGATTGCAGTCGGATACGACGTGCTCGCGCCGATGCCCGCCCTTCGCAGCCGCGCGAGCAGGCGCGCACGGTCCGCCCCGTCCCGCGCCAGGACGGGGAAGCGCAGGTAGACGGGGCTAGCCCCCTCGACCGGTCGCGGAATCTCGATCCCTTCGACGCCCTCGATTCCCGAGCGCAACTGGTCGGCGTGATTTCGCCGAATCTCGTTGTACGAGTCGAGGCGGGGGAAGATCCGCGTGGCCAACCGCGTCTGGTACGCGGAGAGGCGCGCGATCCGAAAATCCGGCTCGAAGCGCGAGGCGCCGAGCTCGAGGAAGGGGACGCGGTCTATGAGCCAGTATCGCGACGGCCTGAGCATGGTCGAGTATGCCGCTGAGCTCGCGACGGCCGCACCGACAGCCCACGCCGAGGGCCGGCGCAGGTCGCGTACGATTCCGGCGATCCTCCGAGCGAGGTCCTGCCTGGGGGTCACGAGGATTCCGCCGCCCATCGTCGTGATCCCTTTGCCTCGGCCCAGGCTGTAGAAGCCCGCATCGCCGAAGCTCCCGCAGGCCCTGCCCTCCTTGGTCGCCCCGAGGCACTGCGCGGCGTCGTCGACGAGGAAGGCTCCGGACGTGCGGGCGATCTGCTCCAGCGCGACCAGGTCGCCCGGCAAGCCGTACAGCCCGGAGGGAACGATGCAGAGCGCCCTCCGGAGATCGAGCCGCACGAGCGCGTTCAGGTCGAGGTCGAGCGTCTTGGGGTCGACATCACAGAGCCTGATCGTGAGCCCGGCGCGTGCCACGGCGGACGGAACGGAGAAGCACGTGTACGCCGGGACGATCACCTCTCGGCGGTCCGAGCCTTGTCGCATCGCCTTGAGGAGGATCGCCAGGGCGGCCCGGCCTGATGAGACGAAGAACGGGTTCTGCACGCCCAGGCGCTCGCGGAGAAGCGCTGCGAGCGCATGACGATCTCCGCCGCTCGGGACGAGCGACGGCAGCACGGTGCGGGCCGGCAACGGCGCGCCGGCCGGCGCCACCAGACGGAATCGGTTCAAGGGATGTTCCTGACGATGGACGGGCCGATAAGCCGCGTGAGAGACAACGGCAGCTTCTTCCACATCTTGATGGCGAGGCCGTATTTCGAGTTCTCCGGGCTGACGTCGGCGACGGGACGACCGTCAAGAGACCAGTGGTACCAATAGAGTGGCACGGGATGGGCACCCCACTGCTCTTTAAATCGATAGGTCCCGCTGCCAGAGGTTGACCGCCCGAAGTCGAAGACCTCGTATCCCTCACGGCACGCGTATTCGAGCGCCGAGCTGTACAGGAGCATGTTGGGCGAGAGGTGGTTGTAGCGCCGGTCGGACGAGGCCCAGGGAATCTCCAGCGTCGTCTGAAAGCCGTACAGAAACCCGGCCGCAACCGGCTGCCCCTCGCGGTAGACGGCACAGATCCGCGCGTCCTTGGGAAACGCGTCCAGAATGGTCTCGAAGAAACGCCGAGCGTAGACCGGCGTCCCCAGATCACGCATGTTCCGCGCGAAGACCCGATAGAAATCGTCGAGAATCTCGACACCTTCGATGCGGACAGTGAGCTGCTCCTTCAAGGCTCGCCGGATCTGGCTGCGTAGCTTCGACGGGAATCGCTTCCAGAGCGTCTCGGGCTCGCGCGGGAGATCGAGTCGCATCGAGACCTTGTGCTGTTT
>QHSQ01000316.1 GCA_003221615.1 Candidatus Rokuibacteriota bacterium
GGCGTGCGGCGAGCGCAGCTGATTGCCTCGGTCCCATCCTGCTGCGGTCGGAGTCGCGGAACGGTAGGGCACCACGCCGTCGCCGGTCGCAAGCTCGCGCGCGAGGCGGGCGATCGCGAGCCCCAGGCGATCGGGATCGGCGCCGGCGAGCGCGTCCGCAGTGCGGGCGTCGATACGCGCGAGATCGCGGGCGATGTCGAGCAGGTCCGGGATGCTCGGCGCGTCCGGCAGCTGGCCGGTGAGGGCCGACGCCCAGCTTCCGGGCGGCCCCGCGGGCGCGAGCCACACGGCGATCGATGCGCCGGTGTCCGCGATGGCGAGGAGCCACGGATCCTCTGGCGCGCCGCGGCCCGTGACGGCGGCGGCCACCGAGTCCACGAGCCGGGCCGGAAGGCTCTTCGCAAGGATTCCGCCGAGCCATTCGAGCGCGACGGGCAGCGGCGGCTCCGCTCCCGGCTCTCCATCGACCAGGCGGCGCAGGAAGTCCTGGAGCGCGGCGGACGGATCGGCGAGCACCGAGGTCGCGCCGCCCGACGCACGCAAGGTCGGCCATCCGTCCGGGCGGTCGGCGATAGAATCGTGCAGGCCGAGTAGCGCCGCGACGACGTAGCCCGAGTAGCCGCCCCACGAGATCGACGCGCGGGTCAGCAATGTTCGCGTCAGCGTGTCCAGGGCGGAGGCGTCGATGCCGAGCGCCGACTCGGGATGCGCGGAATCGAACGGCACGGCCGGCGGAAACGTCAGCACGGGAATCGTGATCGTCTGGGTTCCGGCCGTGACCGAGAGCCCCGAAATCGTCGCGCCGCCCCTGACGCCCTTTCCGGGTGCCCAGCCGAGGAACGCCGAGAATGAGTCGGCGGCGAGGACCGTGCCGGGAAGCGAATGCGGGATCGGGATCGGCGAGATGCCGGCGCGCAGCTCTTGCTCTCCGCCAAGGCGGATTTCCGGCGACGCGTCCGCAGGCAGGTCGACGGCGAGCAGCTCGCAGCGCCACGCGGCCGACATGGGATCGTAGGCGCCGCCCACGCGGATCCCGATCCGGAGCTGCGCGCTACCCGCGTCCCACGCGATCAGGTCGACGCCGATCGGTCCCGCGGCGGCCAGCCCGGCGCGCCACGGGTCGAGCACAGTGCCTGCGCCCGCGATCGGGCCCGAGAGGCCAGCGAGGGCGAGGATCTCTCCGAAGAGCGCCGACCAGGGATGCACCGGATCCAGCAGCGCGCGCCGGTGCACCGACGCGACCGCGCGCATCGGATCGGCGACGAAGGTAGCGAGGTCGAGGTCGTGCGGCCACGACGGATCGGCGGCGGGCGGCACGATGCCCGCGAGCGCGAGCAGGTGGCTGGCCGCCGGCGAGCTGCCGACGGCGGCGCGCAGCGCGTCGCGGACGATCGTCTTCGCCGAATCCGCGAGCGCATTCGGCGTGGAGAGGTCGAGGAGCGGGTGCACCGCGCCGTCGATCCGCACCTGCAGGAGCTCGAGCAGTGGCTCGGGCGAGGGCGCGCCGCGGACACCGGCGCGCAGCGATCGGACGCCGAACGACGTAGCGTCGCTTCCCGCGAGCCAGACGTCGTCGCGCGCCGGGGCACGCACCAGCACGTCGTAACGAGGGATCGCGGCTATCGGCGTGGCGGCGGCGAACGGGATGGCGAGGAGTGTCGCCGAGACGGCAGCGGCCGCGACCGTCGTAACGGCCGGCGCGAGATCCATCGCCAGCCCGAGCTCGAGCCCGTCCGCCGTAGCTGCGAGCGTCAGCGCAAGCGAGGACGACGCAGAGAGCGCGGCGAGCTCCACGCGCCACGGCCGCTCCGCGGTGCCATCGCCGGTGACCGCGACCGTCTCGCCCCGGATCAGACCGGCGAGATGCATGAGCCAGCTCGACGCGCCGTCGGCCGCGAGAGCGCGAATCCATTCGCGCAGCGCCGCTGGGCCGTTCGCCAGCTCGTGGAGGGGTAGCCGGGGGACGTGGCCGCCGGAATCGATCCCGAGCAGCGGCAGGAGGTGGCCCGTGATCGCCTGGCGCGCGGGCCCAGGGGGAGTCTCGCACTCGGCGATCGCGCCTCTCACGAGCGCAAGCAGGATGTCCACCGCGTCTGGGCCGATCGACGACGGATCGATCGCGACGTCGCGCGGCCCCCGACCGTCTCCCAAGTCGAGGCGCTCCAGCGTGACCTGGAGCCCGCGCGTGCTGTTCGAGATCGAGAGCCCGACGCGCGCGGCGTCCACCGCGATCCCGCCGATCGCAGCGCCGGGGATCGAGACGCGCAGACCGACCCGCAACGGATGCGACGCGCTTGCCACGACCGGCTGCGCGCCCGAGTCGTCGAGCGAGAGCAAAGGCGCCTCGACGGTCAGCGAAATCTTGGGCAATCCCGGCGTTCCGCCCGCCCAGCGCGCGCCCACGCCCCACACCGAGCCGCCGCCGTCGGCCGTCGGCGCGACCGTCAGACAGATCTCGCCGGCAGCGCCAGAGAGCACGGGATGCCAGCGCGCGTCCGTTCGTGCGGGATCCGCGGGGAACAACCCAGCGAGTAACCGCTCGATCGCGGCGCGCTGGCCGGCATCCGAAAGGGTGCGCGCGACGCGCGCGAGTGGATCGCCGAACCACGAGGCATCGAGCGATCCGTCGGCCCCGAGCAGCCCGAACGCCTCCAGAGCGTCCTGCAGCTCTCGCTCGAGATCCGCGGGCGGACGGATCATCGAGCGGCGTCGATGCGGAGGACCGCGCGCCTGCCGTCGAGCCGGAGCGAGGCCGAGGGACCGGCGACGCCGCGGAGCGCGCTCCAGAGCGCATCCTGCAGAATGTGACCCCATCGGGAGACGAGGTGCGGATCGCCGTAGACCGATCCAGCGATCGCGGTGGATCCGGCGAACGCGAAGGGGACGGTGAGCGCCCGCCTGCCGGTTTGCTCGGACTCGAGTTCGACCGTGAGGAGAAGGGCGCCGCCCTCGATGCGCGCTCGCACGCTGCCGCCGTGGACGATCACCTCGTCTCCGGCATCGATCCAGACGACGGGTTCGTTGGGATCGGGGGCGGCCGGGCCGATGGGAGTTCCTGCGAGCCGGTGCCCGATGTCGCGAGCGAGCGCACGCATGCTGATGTCGGCTCTCGGCCCCTTCACGGCGCAACGATGCTAACAGAGCCGCCGCGAGCCCGACAATCGGTGAGCGCGGCGTTCATGAAGCTCCCCCTGATCGATCGTGCAGCAGGTCGAGCACGCTGCAAGAGAACACGCGCGAATTTCCGCCCGCTGTTGTTTTCCAGTGACGTCGTACAGAACTTGTACGACACTGTATCAGCCTTGTCCCATGGATAGGCTCCGCACACGTTCAGGAACGAGAGGGGACTCGGTATGGATGAGGTATTGCCTGTTCTTGCCGGCGTCGTCATCGGGCTTGCCACGCACGCTGTACGACCTGCCTGGTCGAGGGCATCCGTGATCGGAGCCAGTGGAATCGTCGTGGGCGTTACCGCGGCTTGGGTCAGCGGGGAGCTGGCCGTGAGCTGGATCTACATTCTTGCCGACACCGGCCAGGCGGTCGCGGCAGCCGTCATGACCGGCATCCTGGCGACGATCTGGCGTCGCCGTCGCGCGCGTTGCGCGGCCCGGTAACAGGCACTAGCATCGAGGTCACTTTGCGTGAAGCCTCTGAAATTCGAGGGACCCTAACGTTGAGGCTCTTGCTTACTCCCTTTCGCAACACGACGCTGGCGAAAAAGGGTCGCGCGCACGAGGCGGGACGTGAAGTACTGGACCACGGCGGCAGCTCGCGGCCGTAGCCCTGCACGAAAGTCCTCGCGCAGCAGCGTCGCCGACGCCGGTCAGGCCTGTCCTTCGCCAAAACCGTGTCCGGATCGCTCAGCGGATCGTCCGTGCTCTTCTGACAGGCCCGAAGCAGTTGGAGATTGGTAGGAGAAAGGGTTGTGGGCCATCCTCTGGCCCCGCAGGCCTTCGCCGGTAGGACGAGGTTCTTAGGTAGAGGGGGGAGGGCCGGCAGAGGACAGGAAGGCGCGCGTTGGTGGCGGTCAAGGACCGAATGGTGCGGTGCCGGTACTACGCTGCCCGGCGGACGTAGCGGTGATGCAGGCCACCGACTTCGGGGATCGGGATGATCGTGCCGAGTTCGGCCTGCTCGATTCGCCGTCCGTCGGGTGCGTCCTTGTCGAGCGACAAGTGAGTGCGGGCCCGATGATAGTACGCAAAGTACGCGGTCAGGATACGTCGCAGATGTCGCTCGGTGAGAACAACGACATGGTCCAGGCACTCGCGTCGCACCGAGCCAATTAACCGCTCGGCGAAGGGATTCTGCCAGGGACTGTGCGGGGCCGTGACGACTTCACCGATCCCCATGCCCTTGACGCGTTGACGAAACGCGTGCCCATAGACGCAGTCGCGATCGCGGAGAAGATAGGGCGGCGCAGAGTCGTCCGGGAACGCGTCGACGAGTTGTTGGGTGGTCCAGGCGGCGGTGGGGTGCTCGGTGACGTTGAAGTGGACGACGCGCCGGCGGTGGTGGGCGAGCACGACGAGGACGAAGAGGACGTGGAGCCGAGCAGTGGGCACGGTGAAGAAATCGACCGAGACCAAGTCCCGGACATGATTGGTCAGAAAGGTTCGCCAAGTCTGCGATGATGGGGAGCGTCGCTTCGGGATCAAGCGAGAGACGGTGCGCTCGGCCACATCGATGCCAAGCTTGAGGAGTTCGCCATGGATTCGTGGGGCACCCCAGAGTGGGTTCGCGGCGGCCATGCGTGCGACCAGGGCCTTGATCTCGGCATTGACGGGCGGGCGACCTCCGGTAGGGCGGCCAGAGAGCTTGGTCCACTGCTCGCGGAAGCGGCGCCGTTGCCATCGCAGCACGGTGTCGGGAGTCACGATCACGAGAGGCTGTCTCCACCCGGGCCAGATCCTGGCCAGCCCGACCCAGAAAAGGCGATCAATTCTGCGTAGTCGAGGCCGGGTCACCCTTCGCTTGTAGACGGCGAGTTGCTGGTGCAAGGCGAGGTTCTCGAGAGCGAGCTGGCGGTGGCCGGCGAAGAGGAAGGGCAGGAGTCGAAGCACGCGGAGCAGGAGAGGGATCATCGAGCCGGGATTCTCTCCGGATCAGCGCCGACAGATCAACCACTTGGCTGCCGGCCGGAGTTTGCTCAGAAAATCCCGCCCTGAAGATACCTCGCGCTCACGCCGCGGGTTCGAGGGTCACGCGATACCCCTGACGCTCCAAGAGCTGAACGGCGCGCTGGCGGACACGCTCCGCATGGCGACGCTCATAGTAGTCGGCCCCTGGCTCTTGGTAGGTGGTGTGGCGCGCCAGCAGGTGGTACGCGGCCACGAGCATCGCATGCGCCACGGCGACGACGGCCTTCTTATGGCCGCGATGTCGCATCACGCGCCGATACCGGGCCGCGAAGGCGCCCTTCGTCGCGCGGGTGCCGCCGGCCAGCGCGGCCTGAATGAGCGCGCCGCGCAGCCAGCGGTTTCCCTTGCGGATCTTGCCGGATCGGTGTTTGCCCGCGCTCTCGTTGTTGCCCGGGCAGAGGCCGGCCCAGCTGGCCAGGTGCCCCGCCGTCGGGAACACGCCCATGTCCACACCGATCTCGGCGATGAGGACCTCTGCAGTGCGCTTATTCACGCCGGGGATCGTGTCCAGGCGGCTCACCTCCTCGGCAAAAGGGGCCATCACCTCATCCAGGTGCGTACTCAGCGCCTCGATCACTTCGTCGAGGTAATCGAGGTGGGCCAGCACCTGACTGACCAGGAAGGCGTGATGGGGACGAAAGCGCCCGGTCAGGGCCTGGCGCAACGCCGGGAGCTTGCGGCGCAGTGCGCCGCGCGCCAGCTCGGCCAAGACGTCGGGATCGTGGGTGCCCTGGGTGAGGGCGTCGAGCATGGCCCGCCCGGAGACCCCGAGGACATCACTGGCCACCGACGCCAACTTGATGCCGGCGTCTTCGAGCACCTTCTGGAGCCGATTGGTCTCGCGGGTGTGCTCGCCGATCAGCGCGGCGCGATAGCGCGTGAGATCACGCAGTTCTCGGATCGGCGCTGGCGGCACGAAGCTGCCCCGCACGAGCCCATGCTCCAGCAGTTGGGCGATCCACGCGCAGTCCTTGACGTCCGTCTTCCGCCCCGGCACTTGCGCGATCTGCGCGGCGTTGGCCAGCACGCACGTGAACGCGTCCTCGAGCACATAGAAGATCGGTTTCCAGTAGACCCCCGTGCTCTCCATCGCCACGTGGGTGACGCCATACCCGGCCAGCCAGTCCCGCAACGCCAGCAGTTCCGCCGTGGTCGTACCGAACGTTCGCACCTGCTGCTCGCGCGCGCTGGTCCGGCCCGGCACGCGTACGCACGCGACCACGGTCTTCTTGTGGACGTCCAGGCCGCAGCAGCGCTCGATCACCCGCTCCATGGCGTCACCTCCCCGGCGATGTGCGCCGGCGCCCGCAGGAGCGTCCTGCTCACGACTTTGCTCGGCGTGCTCGATGGCAACAATGCGGGGTCCCGGAAGCTCCCACGTCAATTTTGGCGCGGACTCGAGATACCAAACATCATCGACGTGGCCGGGCGTCGGCGCGCGGGGATGATAGCCGATTTTCATGGTGCAGGGTGGGCCGCAGGCCCATCACCATTTTGGCGAAGGACAGGTGGAGCGGTAGTTCTCACCGAGGTTGATCACCGTCGCGCCGGGGTAGAGCTGTGTGAAGCGGAGCAGATAGTCCGCTGACCCGCCCCTCCACCCATAGACGGTTTGAACGCGCGGGCGGCGGACGGCGGATCAGACCAGGTCTCACGCCTAGATAGACGATTACAAAGCCGCTTGCTCATGTCCGGGCGGAGGGCGGAGTCAATTACGAGCGCCGGAGCGCGGTAGGCGGAGAGCCTGCCTGGCTTGCATCGATCGTCAGCCTAGTCGCGCGAGGCCCCAGCCGACGCCAGCGAGGTGGCTCACGAACCAGATAGAGGTGAGCCAGGCCGGGCGAGATTGGCGGGTCGGCGCGGATACCGTTGCGTGCCGACTGACGTGAGGACCTTCCGAACTCGGCGAGACCAGACGGCCAAGACCGCGCACGCACCCCGAAGCGGTCGAGGAAGTTGGACGATGTCCAGCGAAGAACCGCCACCGACGGGATTCTCGAGACGAGTTCGCTCGAGACGGAGCCTCAACAGTCGCCGATCCGGGTTAGATCGCGATGCTCGCCGACTAGGGATCAGTGCTGAGTCCCCACTCGATGTCCTCGCGAATGAAGCGCTCTTGAAGCTTCACCTGGTACCGCAAACCCTTGAGGGCCGAGCGGATAGCATCCTCCTCAGAGCGGAACCATCCCGCCCGGATGTATCCCTCGAGCTCGGCGGCCAGCTCGTCCGGGA
>QHSQ01000155.1 GCA_003221615.1 Candidatus Rokuibacteriota bacterium
GAGCCGGCGAATCCGGCCAGGCCGACCGCGTACCACGTGAGCGCCTCCGCGGTGGCCGCCGTCTCGGCGGGACCGAACCGGCCGCGCTCGAAGAGCACGCGCACGATCGGCGTGCGGAGCACGACGAGCCCGACGGTGGCCGGTACCGACACGTAGAAGGCGAGCCGCAGCGCGAAGCTCAAGGTGCCGGCCAGCGCGCCATGGTCCTGTGCCGCCGCGTGACGCGACATCACCGGCAAGGACGCCGAGGCGAGCGCGATCCCGAATACGCCGAGCGGAAACTCCATCACGCGGTCGGCGTAGTAGAGGTACGAGATCGAGCCCAGCGGCAGCAGCGAGGCGAGCAGCGTATTGACGAACACCATCAGCTGCACCGCGGCCAGGCCGAAGACCGCCGGCAGCAGGAGCCGCGTGATCCGGGCGATCGCGGGGTGGCGCAGGTCGCGCGACGGAGTCAGCAGGAGCCCACACGCCGAGAGGCTCGGCAGCTGAACGACGAGCTGCCCGACGCCGCCCACGAGCACGCCGATCGCCAGCGAGACGATCGGCGGATCGAGGGAGCGCGCGAGCAGCAGGACCGCGGCGATCATCCCGACGTTGAGGACGGCCGGCCCGATCGCGCTGGCGAAGAATCGCCCCTGCGAGTTGAGGACGCCTGTGGCCATCGCGGCGAGCCCGACGAGCAGCAAGTACGGAAACATGATCCGCGTCAGCGAGACCGCCAGCGATGCCTGCGCCGGATCGTTCATGAAGCCGGGCGCGATCGCCTGGAGGATGTACGGCGCCCCGAGGATGCCCAAGACCGTGGTCACCGTCAGCGCCAGGAGCGAGAGCCCGAGGACGGCACGGAGCATGCGGTGGAGCTCGGGCCGATCGTCACGCGCCATGTAGTCGGTGAAGACCGGGATCATCGCGGTGGAGAGCGCGCCCTCGGCGAGGAGCCGGCGAAGGATGTTGGGGATACGGAAGGCCACGAAGAACGCGTCGGTGATCGGGCCGGCGCCGAACGCGCGAGCCACGACCATGTCCCGCACGAACCCCAGCAGACGGCTCAGCAAGGTCGCGCTGGCGATCCCGCCGAGCGCCCGGACGACCTGCCCCTCGCTCGCGCTCACCTTGAAATTCCCCGGCCCCTCGGGCATGATGCAACGCGGATTCGACATCGACTCGATCGACGAGGAGCTCTCATTTGGCGAACACGAAGTCGGCGATCAAGCGGATACGGCAGGCCGAGCGCAGACGCGTGCGCAACCGCGCGATGCGCTCGAAGATCCGCGGCGCGATCAAGACGGCCCGCGCCGCCGAGGGCGCCACGCGCCCTGCCGCCATCCTCGAGGCGATTCGCGCCCTCGACAAGGCCGTCAGCAAGGGTGTGGTCCACCGCAACACGGCGGCGCGCAAGAAGTCCGCGCTCGCCCGGCGTCTCGTCGCCGCGAAGTAGCCCGCCGGCTCCGCTCACGCGCCGCCTCGGCGCCGGCCGGGGCTCTCCGACGCGCACCGCGACTCCGGTCACGAATCGCAGCCCGACGAGGCGCGCGTCGCCGACCGCGTCTGCCCGCGGAGTCCGCGCACGAGCTCGATCGCCGCGTCGGTCAGACAGCCGCCGGCCGCGGGGCCATACACCGTCGCGCACGCGACGTACTTGGCGCCGCGGGCATCCGCCCGGGTCGTGAAGTATCCGAGGTAGTCGTTCGACAGCCCCGCGACGAAGGCCGACGCGAACAGCACCCGCCCCTCGCGCTTGATCGTCTGCCCGAGCGATGTCTGGAGCTCGCCCGGAAACGTGACCCAGGCGGTGTCGCCGAGCGCCGCGGCGATGAGCGAGGCCTCGCGGGGCATCGCCGACCCGAGCGGAATCGCGAAGAACGGGGGCAGCCAGCTTCCGAAGCAGCGCTCGAGCGACACGGCCGCGGGTGGCAACGGAATCTTTCGCTCTGCGACGCGCAAGGTCGTGACGGGTACCGGCCGGGCCTGCGTCCATCCGGCCTCGACCGCCGAGGCCAGCTCCCCGGCGGTCTCGACCATCGCGGCCTCCCCGTGGCGGGCGGGGCTCACGTCGCCGACCGCACCGTTGACGAAGAGAGCGGGTGCCCCGAGCTTCTGCTCGAGCCGCGCGGACGCCAGGCCCATGACGTCGCCCGACAGCCGAAGGTCGCTGGCGGAGAGCATCGTCCCGTGGATGGCGAAATTCCACACGAGCGCGAGCGGCGCCCCGGCAAGAGTGGTGAGCTTCAGCACGACGATCTCCTGGTCCAGCGGCTTGCCGAGCCGGCTGGCCGTCACCGCGGGCGCCGTGACGCTGGTCGTCGCCGCGAGTGCCGGAACCCGAGCTCGGTCGGCCCGCTGGACGGCCGACACGACGCCGGCCACGAGCGCCTCTCTGACCGCTGGATCCAGTCGGTCCACCGCGACGAGACCCATCAGCCCCGAGCTCATGAACGCTCCGGGGCCTGAATGCGTGTGCGACGCCGACACGACGAGCGCGCTCGACGGCACCCCCGCGCGGGCCAGGCGATCCTGGACGGCCGCGACGAGCGCGTGATCGACGGCGACGAGGTCCAGCGTGACCCACGCCAGCCGCGCCGCCGGCGTCTCGAGCACGAGCGCCCGCACCGTCATGGGATCGCGCTCGCCGACGGAAGGCTTGAACCAGAATGCGTGCGCGTCGCGGCCGAAGAGGTCGGGGAACAGGAGGCGGCGCTTCATGCCGCCGTAGCCCGCGAGGGGCGTCCCAGGCGGCAGGCGCAAGATGGCGGTCGAAGCGCCGGCGGTCACGCACCCGGCACAGGGCTCCGCGGCCGTCGCGATTCCCGTGAAGCCGGCGCCTCCCAGAAGGAGGCCGAGGAGGAGCGAGCGGCCGATCACCTCTCCGCGCACAGGTCGGCCACCAGAGCGACCATTTCCGCTCGTGGCTCTCCGCTGCTCTTGAGCCGGCGCTCGGCGTCCCAGCATCGACGAAGCTTCCAGGCGAAGCGAGCCTCGGAGCCGCTCGTCGAGCCGGTGAGGGTCTCGATCACGACCGGCGGCCGTCGAAGTGCCCGCGCGATCTCGTCGACCGAGCGGCCGCGGCGCCGCATCGCGACCGCGGTCCACGCCGTCCTCACGTCACGCGCAAGGACCGTCAGCAGGAGCATCGCGTCCTCGGTCGCCAGGAGGCGGTCGAGCATCTTGAGCGCGCCGGCGCGGTCGCGTCGCTCCACGGCCCGCGTCAGGTCGAAGATGTCGTCCAGCCGCTGCTCGCCGACGATCGAGCCGACGTCTTTGACGCCGACGTTTCGGTTGTCGGCCCCGCCGGCAAGCGCGGCCTTGCGCGCCTCACCCAGGAGCGTGGCGGTGTCCTCTCCCGTCAGCTCGACCAGGAGCCGTGCGGCCTCGTCGGTGATCGTCAAACCTTCGAGCGCCGCTCGCTGGCGTACCCAGCCAGCCAGGTCGCGCGCGCCCCGCGTAGGGAGCTCGATGATCGCGGCGGCGGGCACGGCGCCGATCAGCCAGTGGTCGGTGCGCCGGTCACGTGAGGCACGCAGCGCCTCGTCGGCCAGCAGGAGCAGACAGGTCGCCGGGTTCGGGCTCTTCGCGTAGCCGCCGAGTGCCTCCGCGCCTTTCGCGGCGAGCGCTTGCGGCCGCCGGACCGCGACCAGCCGCCGGTCGACTCCAAGCGGCATCGTCGCGGCCGCGCGCACGATCTCGTCGGCGCTCGCCTCGCGCCCGTCGAAGACCTCGCGGCCCCAGGCCGCCAGCGCGCGGTCAGGAAAGAGTCCGCGGGTGGCGGCATGGAGGGCATCGTCGAGGAGCTGGACGTCGCCGCCGTGGAGCAGAGTGATGGCCGGCGGCTCGCCCTTCTCGGCCTGTCGTATGAACGTTGCGTAGTCCATTTATCGAGTAGTTTTTGGCCTTATCGAGTAGTTTTTGGCCGCGACCACCGAGGGTGGCCTGCTGTAGGCGCGGGTGGCTCCGCTCGCCCGATCACGAGGTCTGCGTCCATCGGCCCGGGTTGTGCGGTTCTGGTCCCGCGTGCCGGCAAAGGTGGCCTGCTGTAGGCGCGGGTGGCTCCGCTCGCCCGATCACGAGGTCTGCGTCCATCGGCCCGGGTTGTGCGGTTCTGGCCCCGCGTGCCGGCAAGGGTGTCGACCTCCCTTGTTGGATCCGCGAGACGGCTCGATTTGCCTCTCTGAACTCTTATGCCTGGTTGCGAACCTCAGACTTTGCTCGAAGTCCTGGGCTCGCCCCTGGTCGAGCGTAGACCTGAGACGGTACTTGAGGTTTGACGGCTCGGCCCGCCCGGCCGAAAAGCAGGCTGGCGGAGCGGTTCGTCGGTCGGTCGCCGGCGTCAAAACCTGTCGATGGTCAAGCTGACGATCGAGCGGGCGATCACGGTCGCGGCGGTGCGCACCGCGGCCTCTTCTCCCGAGATCGTCTGCGACACGGCGCCCATGACCTGGAAGTCGGCTTTTTCCTTGAGGCTCTGCTCCTCGAAGAGGATCGAGCTCTTCTTCACGTCCCGCAGGCGGAGGTTCATCGTCACGACCAGCCGGTACTGGCGCACGTTGGCCTGGTTGTCGAACGCGATGGACTGGACGCTGTACCCGACCACCTCGCCGTCGAGGATCGCATCGGCCTCTTCCGCTCTGACAACACGGAGCCGGCCGTTGGAGGCGAACGCCTCGACGACGGCGCTGGTCAGGAAGGTCTCGACGGCGGGCTCCGACGTCTTGTTCGTGAAGACCGGCACCGCCACCGTCTTGATGTGGTCCGGAAGGTTGCCGCGAAACGAGTAGCCACAGCCGGTGAGGCCGACGGCGAGCAAGGCAAGGCCGAGTGCCGGCGCGCGGCCGCTCCGGTTCACGCGCGCGTCACGATGTTGACGAGACGATTGGGGACGACGACCACCTTCTCCACGCGGCGCCGCTCGACCCAGGGCCGCACGCGGTCGTCGCCGAGGGCGAGCTGGCGGATCTGGTCGTCGGCGGCGTCCACGTCGACGAGCAGCCGTCCGCGCACCTTGCCGTCGACCTGGACGACAACCGTGACCTCCGTCCTCTGGAGCGCCGCCGGATCGGCGACGGGCCAGCGCTGCTTGAAGAGGCTCTCGCGGTGGCCGAGCTGGGACCAGAGCTCCTCTGTCACGTGCGGGCAGAACGGGCCGAGCAGGAGCAGTGTCGTCTCGACCGCCTCGCGCATGAGGGCGGTGCGGTCTGCGGCGGCGGCGTCGCCGTCGCCGTCGCCGGAGGCCGCCTCGAAGGTCTGGAGCGCGTTGACGAGCTCCATGATCGCGGCGATCGCGGTGTTGAAGTGGAACTCGCGCTCGATGTCATCGGTGACGCGCTGGATCGTCTCGTGGATCGTGCGCCGGAATGCACGCCCCGGCTCCGTCGTCGGAACGGTGGCCGCCCTCGAGCGATCCGGGGAGGCGCTCGGGGGGGACGCCTGGCCTCCTCGGAGCTCCGACATGTGCGCGATCACGAAGCGCCAGACACGGTTCAGGAACCGCGAGGCGCCCTCGATCCCCTGGTCGTTCCACTCCAGGTCCTTCTCGGGCGGCGCCGCGAAGAGCTCGAAGAGACGCCCGGTGTCGGCGCCGTACTTCTCACGGACGTAGTCGTCGGAGACCACGTTGCCCTTCGACTTCGACATCTTCGCGCCGTCCTTGATGACCATGCCCTGGCTGAGCAGCGCCATGAAGGGCTCGTCGATCTTCGTGAGCCCGAGGTCGCGGAGCACCTTCGTGTAGAACCGCGCATAGAGCAGATGGAGCACCGCGTGCTCGATGCCGCCGATGTACTGATCGACCGGCATCCAGTACGCGGCCGCGTTCGGCTCGAACATCCCGGTGTCGTAGCGCGGCGAGCAGTAGCGGAGGAAGTACCACGACGACTCGACGAAGGTGTCCATCGTGTCGGTCTCGCGCCGCGCCGGACCGCCGCAGCGCGGGCAGGTCGCGTTCACGAAGCTCGCGACGCTCGCCAAGGGCGAGCCGCCCTTGCCGGAGAGCTGCACGTCACGCGGCAGCGCCACCGGAAGGTTCTGTTCGGCCTCGGGGACCATGCCGTCGACGTCGCAGTAGAGCACCGGGATCGGCGCGCCCCAGTAACGCTGGCGGCTGATACCCCAGTCGCGGAGACGGTAGTTCACCTTGGCGGTGCCGATGCCGCGCGAGACCAGCCAGTCCGTCGCGCGGCGCTTCGCCTCGGTGACGGAAAGGCCGTCGAGGAAACCCGAGTTGACCTTGACGCCGTCGCCGCTATACACCTTGCCGGTCCAGCCGTCCGGGCGCTTGACCGTCTCGATGATCGGCAGGCCGTACTGCTCGGCGAATTCCCAGTCGCGCTCGTCCTCGCCGGGTACGGCCATGATGGCCCCGGTGCCGTAGCCCATGAGGACGTAGTCGGCCAGGAAGAGCGGGACCGGCGTGTTGGTGAACGGGTTGACGACGCTGGCGGAGAGCCGGAGGCCGCGCTTGGGCCGATCGACGGCGGTCCGCTCGATCTCCGACTGACGCGAGACCTCGGCCCTGAACCGCGCGACGGTCTCACGCTCGGCAGCGTTGTGCACCACGCGGTCGACGAGCGGGTGCTCGGGGGCCAGCACCGCGTACGTCATGCCGAAGACGGTGTCGGGCCGCGTCGTGAAGACGCGGAACGAGAGATCCGGCTGCCCGTCGACGCGCAGATCGAACTCGGCGCCCTCGCTCTTGCCGATCCAGTTGCGCTGCATCGTCAGCACGCGCTCGGGCCAGCCCGGGAGCCGGTCGCACCAGGCGAGCAGCTCCTCGGCATAGTCGGTGATCTTGAAGAACCAGCCGTCGATCTCGCGCGGGGTCACCACGGAGTCGCAGCGCCAGCAGTGGCCGTCTTCCACCTGCTCGTTGGCGAGGACCGTCTGGCAGGACGGGCACCAGTTCACCGTCGAGCGTTTGCGGTAGGCGAGCCCGCGCTCGAGCATCTTGATGAAGATGAGCTGTTCCCATTTGTAGTAGGTCGGGTCGCAGGTCGCGACCTCGCGATCCCAGTCGTAGGAGATGCCCATCCTCATGAGCTGCGAGCGCATGTAGTCGATGTTCTCGTAGGTCCAGATCGCGGGATGCACGCCGTGCTCGATGGCGGCGTTCTCGGCGGGAAGGCCGAAGGCATCCCAGCCCATCGGGTGGAGCACGTTGTAGCCGCGCATCCATTTGAAGCGGGCCAGGAGGTCGCCGATCGCGTAGACGCGCACGTGGCCCATGTGGATCCGTCCGGACGGGTACGGGAACATCTCCAGGCAGTAGAACTTCGGCCGGCTCGGATCTTCGTGGACCCGGAACTGCTTCGTCTCCTCCCAGGTCCGCTGCCACTTGGCTTCGATCTCCCGGAACGGATAGCGGTCGGTCGACATGATTAGGCTAGATTTTTAACATACTTAGCCGGCAGGGGCAAGAAGATGCCGAGGACGGCGGTGGCGGTGTGTGCTTCAGGCCCTCGCGTGGCTGGGGCCCCGCCGGCCGAGGCGTGCTTGCAAATTGGCGAGCGGGACCTACTTCTTCAGGCCGAGCATGCCGAGCGCTTCGTTGGCCTCGCGCATCGAGTCGACGTGCTTACCTTCCTTGTGAAGGGCGGCGGCGCGGTCGAGCTTGGCCAGCGCGTTCTTCACGTTGGCGTCGTTCTGGTTCATCGTCGCCGCGGCGTCCCGCCCCTGCTTGATGAGGACAGGACACATGGACGCGGAGGCCGCTGACGTGACGAGGGTCAGGGCCAACACGGTGGCGCATCCGAGCGAGAACCTCATCGTGACACCTCTCTGGAGACGAACTCCGGCGTGACGCGGCGCCAGGGGATCTGCCGCGTCACGCCAAACCCGTGCGGCGCTACTTCTTCACGCCGAGATCTGCCGCAGCTTCGTTGGCCAGCTTGAGCGAATCCGCATGCTTACCGCCGTCGTGAAGCTTCTGTGCCTCATCGAGCTTGGCGACCGCCGCCTTCACCTTCGGGTCGTCGGCCTTCATCTTCGCGGCCGCTTCGCGGCCTTCCTTGATCACCTTCGGGCACGAGCTCGCGAACGCCGCACCCGCGGTGAAGGCCAGCGCGACCGCGACCGCCGTGACTGCTATGAGCTTTCTCATGTACTGTCACCTCCCTTTGAGCCCGGTTGGCTCTGGTCATTGTAACAGTCGATCAAGGGGTCCGGTTCCAGCTCCGCGGGGGGATGGAAATGGTCGAAGATCCGCTGCGCGAGCTTGGGGGTGACCTTCGGCACCGCCGCCAGCTCGGCGACCGACGAGTCGCGCACGCGGCGCGCCGAGCCGAGCGTCTTCAAGAGGCTCGTGCGGATGGAAGGCCCGATGCCGGGGATCGTGTCGAGCACCGATTGGATCGTGCGCTTCGACCGAAGCTTCTTGTGGTACGTGATCGCGAAGCGGTGGGCCTCGTCCCGGATCCGCTGCAACGTGTGGAGCGCCGGCGACGTGGGATCGAGGACCAACGGGTGGAGTCGCTCCGGCTGATAGACCTCTTCGGCCTGCTTCGCGAGCCCCACCGCCGGAATGTAGTCGAGGCCGAGGTCCTGGAGCACCTTGAGCGCGGCGTTGAGCTGGCCGCGCCCGCCGTCGATCAGCACGAGGTCGGGCAGCACGCTCCCCTGCTCGAGCGCTTTCGCGAAGCGCCGCGTGAGCACCTCGGCCATCGAGGCGAAGTCGTCGGCGCCGGCGACGGTGCGAATCCGGAAGCGCTTGTAGTCGTCCTTCTTCATTCCGCCGTTTTCCCAGACGACCATCGAGCCGACCTGCTCGGTTCCCTGGATGTTCGAGATGTCGTAGCCCTCGATACGGTTCGGGAGCCCGGGCAGGTCGAGCGCGCGCTGGAGCTCCTCGAGGACCAACTGCTGGCGGTTGTCCCGGGAGAGCAGACGGTTCTGGAGCGCGATCGCCGCGTTCGCCTCGGCCATGGCGACGAACTCCCGCTTGCTCCCGCGCTGCGGCGCCAGCACCTGCACCCGCCGCTCGGCGAGCGTCGAGAGCCATTCACCCGTGAGCTCCGCCTCCGGCAGCTCCTCGGACAGAAGGATCTCCGGCGCGGGCGTGACCGCTTTGCCGTAGAACTGGCGGACGAACGCCGAGAGGATCTCGCCGTCCGTCCATCCGGCGACCTTGTCGAAGAAGAACGGCTCCTGGCCCACGAGCCGGCCCTTGCGCACGAAGAAGAGCTCGACGCAGGCGTCGCTCCCCTGCCGGACGACGCCCACGACGTCCTGGTCCACGTCGTCCGTCGAGATGATCTTCTGACGCTCGCGGACTTTGTTGAGGGACTGGATCTGGTCGCGGAGCACCGTGGCGCGCTCGAACTTCAGCTCGGCCGCCGCCTCTTCCATCTCCTTGGTGAGCCGCCGGGCCAGCTCCTCGTCGCGTCCCTCCAGGAAGTGCGCGACGTCGTCGACGGTCCTGGCGTAGCCCTCGCGCGTCTCCCAGCCCGTGCAGGGCGCGTTGCAGCGGTGGATCGCGTACTGGATGCACGGCCGCTCGAGCGACCCGTCGATCGTGATCGAGCACGTGCGCAGCGGAAAGAGCTGGCGCGTGAGCCTGAGCGTCTCGCGCATCGCGGTGGCCGGATAGAACGGGCCGTAGTAGCGCGCGCCGTCGTGCTGGACCTTGCGGGCCACCACCAGACGCGGGAACTCCTCATTCGTCGTGAGCTTCAGGAACGGGTAGTGCTTGTCGTCGCGCAGGATGATGTTGTAGCGGGGCCGGTGGCGCCGCACCAGGTTGGCCTCGAGCATGAGGGCCTCGAGCTCGTTGTCGGTCACGATGTACTCGAGGTCGCGGATCTGGCGCACGAGCGCGTCGGTCTTGGGATCGCGCGGGCGCGACTCCTGGAAATAGGACCGGACGCGACTCCGGAGCGAGGCGGCCTTGCCGACGTACAGGACCTGCTGCTTGCCGTCCCGGTAGACGTAGACCCCGGGACGGTCCGGCACCCGGGCGATCTTCTCGTCGAGATCCATGGATCTAGACTACAGGCTCGACGCGCCTGCGGCTGCGGCTCACGTGAGCTGCTGCTTGCGCAGTGACTTGAGTCGGTCGCGAAGCTCGGCCGCCTGCTCGAAGTCGAGGCGCTTGGCCGCCTCCTTCATGCGCGCCTCGAGCTCGCCGATGCGTGCCTGGAGCGCGGCCGGCGACTCGAAGGTCTCGGCCGTCACCTCCTCCACCGGCACCGTGTAGTAGTCGCGCTCGTAGACCGTCTGGAGCAGCTCGCGGATCGAGGATTTGATCGATTCCGGCGTGATCCCGTGGGCTTCGTTGTAGGCGCGCTGGAGCTCGCGCCGGCGCTCGGTCTCCTGGATCGTCGCGGCCATCGAGTCCGTGACGTGGTCGGCGTACATGATGACCTCGCCGTTCACATTGCGCGCCGCGCGCCCCGAGGTCTGGATGAGCGAGGTCGCCGAGCGCAGATAGCCTTCCTTGTCGGCGTCGAGGATCGCCACCAGCGACACCTCCGGGATGTCGAGCCCCTCGCGCAGGAGGTTGATCCCGATCAGGCCGTCGAACTTGCCGAGCCGGAGATCGCGGATGACCGCGACCCGGTCGAGCGTGTCGATGTCGGAATGGAGGTAACGCACCCGCAGACCGAGCTGCTGGTAGTACTCGGTGAGATCCTCCGCCATCCGCTTGGTCAGGGTCGTCACCAGGACGCGCTCGTCCCGCTCGGCGCGCGCCCGCAGCTCGGCGAGCAGGTCGTCGACCTGGTCCTTGGCGGGCCGTACGGTGATCCGAGGATCCGTGAGGCCGGTCGGCCGGATCACCTGCTCCGCGACGGTGTCGCCCGCGAGGTTGAGCTCGTACGGCCCGGGCGTCGCCGAGACGTAGATCGTCTGGCCCGTGCGCCGGGTGAACTCGTCGAACGTGAGCGGGCGGTTGTCGAACGCCGAGGGCAGGCGGAAGCCGTACTCGACGAGGGCCTCCTTGCGCGAGCGATCCCCGTAGTACATGCCGCGGATCTGGGGCACCGCGACGTGGCTCTCGTCGATGATGATCAGCGCGTCCTTCGGCAGATAGTCGATCAAGGTCGGCGGCGCCTCCCCCGGCCGGTGCCCGGTCAGGTGGCGCGAGTAGTTCTCGATGCCGTGACAGAAGCCGAGCTCGCGGAGCATCTCGATGTCGAAGAGGGTCCGCTGCTCCAGCCGCTGCGCCTCCAGGAGGCGGGTCTTCTGGCGCAGGAACGCGAGCCGCTCCCCGAGCTCCTCCTGGATGGTCTCGAACGCCCGCTGCAGCTGCGAGGCCTCGGTGACGTAGTGGCTCGCCGGATAGACGTGGACCCGGTCGATGCGCTCGAGTACCGCGCCGCGCAGCGGGTCGATGCGCGAGAGCGCGTCGACCACGTCGCCGAACAGCTCGATCCGGAGCGCGATCGACTCCTCGTTGGCCGGGAAGACCTCGACCACGTCGCCGCGCACGCGGAAGGTCCCGCGATGGAAGTCGTAGTCGTTGCGCTCGTACTGGACCGCGATGAGCCTCCGGATGATCTCGTCTCGGTCGATCCGCTCGCCCTCGCCGAGCTCGAGGTGGAGCCCCTGATAGGTGTCGGGCTCGCCGATACCGTAGATGCATGAGACAGAGGCCACGACGAGGACGTCGCGCCGCTCCAGGAGCGACTTGGTCGCGGAGTGGCGCATCCGGTCGATCTCGTCGTTGATGAGGGCGTCCTTCTCGATGTAGGTGTCCGACTGGGGGATGTAGGCCTCGGGCTGGTAGTAGTCGTAGTACGACACGAAATATTCGACGGCGTTCGTCGGGAAGAACGCCCGGAACTCGCTGAAGAGCTGCGCGGCCAGGGTCTTGTTCGGCGAGATGACGAGGGTCGGCCGGTCGACGCTCGCCACCACGTTGGCGATCGAGTACGTTTTGCCCGAGCCGGTCACGCCGCGCAGCACCATGTGGCGGCGGTCCTCGCGCACGAAGCTCGTGAGGGCGGCGATCGCCTGCGGCTGGTCGCCGCGCGGCGAATATTCTGACGACAACCGGAACACGGCGTCGGGCTACTTCAGGAAGGCGTCGGAACCGCGAGGAGGTATTTTCGCCACGAATCCAGGAGCGAGTGCGCGTGCGGGTGCCGGAGCATGTGCGTCGAGAACACGAACTTGGGATGCACCGGCTCCCGGATGAGCCGCATACCGACCTCGTCGGCCAGGCGGTTGCCCTTGCGCAGATTACAGCGCAGACAGGCCGCGACCACGTTCACCCAGCTCGTCTCGCCTCCGCGCGAGCGCGGCACCACGTGATCGACCGTGAGCCGCTCGCCGCGCCGGTTGCAGTACTGGCAGGTGTAGCCGTCGCGCCGGAGGATGTTCTTCTTGTTGAACGCCACGCGGTCCAGGAACGGCTTCCGGATGTACATGGCCAGCCTGATCACCGCCGGCAGCGCGAAGGTCACCGAGGGGGAGCGCACCACGCGCGGCGACGCTTCGACGGCTTCCGCCTTGCCGGCCAGGAGCAGCGTGATCGCGCGGCGGGCGTTGGTGAAATGCAGCGGCTCAAAGGTGTAGTTGAGCACTAATACCGCAATTTCATCCATACTTACCGAGTTAGTCTAGTCGCCGCGCCGCGGAGTGTCAAATCACGACCTCATCCCCGGAGGAGCTGCCGGAAGAAGAACGCGAGGTTCGCCGGCCGCTCGGCAAGGCGCCGCATGAAGTAGCCATACCAGTCCTCCCCGTATGGCACGAGCACCCGGAGCCTGAGGCCCGCGGCCCGGAGCGGCGCGTGCAGGTCGTGGCGGATCCCGTACAGCATCTGCAGCTCGAACCGGTCGGCGGCGACACCTCCCGCCCTCGCCGTCTGACGGGCCCGGTCGAGCAGGCGCTCGTCGTGGGTGGCGAAGCCCGGGTAGACGCCGCGCGCCATCGCGTCGGCGGCCAGTAGCCGATCGATTCCGCGGGCGTAGCTTGCGTCGACGTCGCGCTTGTCGGGGAACGCGATCTCCGCCGGCTCACGGTAGGCCCCCTTGCACAGGCGCACCGTCGCGCCGTCCCCGATCAATCGCTCGATATCCTGCGCGGTGCGGCGCAGATACGCCTGAACGACGCAGGCCAGGTTGGAATAGGTGCGGCGCAGACGGCGGTACAGATCGAGCGTGCGATCCGTGTAAGCTGACGACTCCATGTCGACCCAGACGAGCGCTCCGGAGGCGAGCCCCTTCGCCGCCACGCGCTCCAGGTTCGCTCGGCACGTCGCCTCGCCGAGATCGAGGCCGAGATGGGTCAGCTTGAGCGACGGGATGGCCCGCAGGCGCCGCCGCGCGATCTCGTCGAGCACCTCGAGGTATGCGTCCGCGGCGCGCGCGGCGTCCTCCGTCGTCTCGACGTTCTCGCCCAGGTGCGTGACTGCGGCGTCGACGCCCTCGGCGTTCAGGCGCGCGGCGACCCCGAGCGCGTCCGCGAGCCCCGGCCCCGCGACGAAGCGCCGGACGAACCGCCGCGCCGCCGGCAGGCGGTCCATCGCGTCGCCGATGCTCCGATGCGTCGAGAGCTTAAGGAGCAGGGCTCGGCCGAGATCCGTGGTACCCCTCGATGGCGTTCACCAGGACGCCTTCGCGCAGCCCGTATTCGCTGACCCGCAGCTCGTGGATGCCGATCAGTTCGAAGGTCGCCATCACGATCGCGGTGCCTGGAATGATGAGATCCGCGCGCCCCGGCTCGAGGCACGGGAGCGCCGCTCGCTCCTCGACCGTGAGCGCGCACAGACGCGCCAGGAGCCGTTCGACAGCGGGGCGGCCGAGAACGTACCCCTGCACGCGATCCGGATCGTAGCGAACGAGACCGAGGTCGAGCGCCGCCAGCGCCGTCACCGTGCCTGCGGTCCCAACCAGATGCGCGATGCGGGCCGCGCGGATCGCCTCGGGAAGCTCGCCGGCGAGGCGGCGGCGCACCTCCTCCAGGAGCTCGCGGTAGGCCTTGGGGTCGGCGACCCGGGGGAACGGAAACCTCTCGGCCAGCGGCACGACGCCCAGACGCAGGCTGACCATGGATCGGATCGCGTCGTCCTCGGAGAGCACGTATTCGGTGCTCCCGCCGCCGATATCGAAGGTGAGCACGAGGCCCGTCAGCGCGCCCAGCCCGTGACGGACACCGCGAAGCGTGAGCCGGGCCTCGGCCTCGCCGCTCACCACGTCGACGCGGCGGCCCGTCGCGCGCGCCACCGCCGCCGCGAAGACGTGGCCGTTCGACGCTTCCCGGACCGCGCTGGTCGCCACGATACGGATGTCGCGGGCGCCCAGGCGAGTCCCGCGCTCGACGTAGTCGCTCACCGCCGCGAGCGTTCGCGCCATCGGCGCCTCGCCCAGCATGCCGGTGCGGGCGAGGTTCTCGCCGAGTCGGGTGATGGTCTGGTCCTGATCCGCGATGCGCCATGTCGTGCCCATCGCGTCGGCGACGAGGAGCCGCACCGTGTTGCTGCCGACGTCGATCGCACAGAGCCGCATGGCCGAAAGCGACGACGCCCCGCCGGAGCTCCCGGCGGGGCGCGCGGACATCTGAACGGTGTCGGTTACTTCCCCTTCAGGGTGCGAATGTAGTTCACGAGCTCCCAGCGCTCGTTTTCCGGGAGGTGCTTCCAGGGCGGCATCGCGCCGCGGCCGTTCGACATCTTCCAGAAGATCTCGCCGTCCGACTCCTTCTGGACGGCGTCGGAAGTCCAGTTCGCCGGCTTCGGCGGAGGCAGCGCCGCCGCGGCCGGGCCGTCACCCTTGCCCCCGGGGCCGTGACACGAGACGCAGTTCGTCTCGACCGTCTTCTTGGCGTTGCCGATACCTTTCACTGGATTCTTCAGCGCCTTCGCTTCGGGCGGCGCAACCCAGGGCCCCTGGGCCGAGACCACCGCCGCGCCGACCGAGACGAGGACAGTGATCGCAGCGACCGCGACGCGCAGCGACTTCTCGAACGCGCTCATGAAGCCTCCTCTCGTACGGATCGTGACCCTGTTCACAAAACGAGGTCCATTTAACACTCCTCCGACGAAACAGGTCAAGCAGTTATTCGACGATTTCGCGTGCCGGCGAGCCAGCAGAGCGCGGCCACGACACCGTAGGCGCCCGCGAGGTATCCCGGCATGCCTGACGGCGGTGCCCACGGCCAGAAGAGCGCGCCGCTCGCGAGCGGCGAATGGATGGCGCCGACCAGCGCGGCGGCGCTCGCGACCGCAAAGAGGAGTCCCGCGAGCACCAATCGGTGATCGATGATCGCGGCCAGCGCCCAGCCCCACAGCACGGCGGTCAGGATGAACCCGTTGCCGAGGACGACGAGCGCCTGATAGCCGTGGGCCGCATCCCCGGTGAGCGCCGTGGGCGCGGTGCCGAGGGCCGCGAGGAGGCTCCCCGACTCGATCAGCACCACCGCCGCGGCGACGGGGACGAACGTCAGCGCGACCGCGGCGCCGTGGCGCGGCGGCGTCGCCAGGAAGCCCTGCGCGGTGATCTCGAGGCCGATGAAGACGAGGATCGGGGCGATCGCGGCCTCGGGCAGCACGGCGACCAGGAGCGAGAGCACGCCGGTCGCGGCGCCGGCGCCGATCACAAGACCGGTAGCCAGCGTGTAGCCGGCTCGCGCGCCCATCGCCTTGTAGGCCGGATGGCCGATGTAGGGCGTGTTCTGGACGACCCCGCCACAGCACCCGGCCAGCACCGTCGCGGCGGCCTCGGTCAGCAAGATGTCGCGGGCGCGGTACTCGTCACCCGCGGCGGCGGCGCTCTCGGTGTTGTCGATCCCGCCGATGATCGTGACGAGCGCGAACGGAAGCGCGATCGAGAGATAGGGTAACGTCTCCGGCAGCGCTTCGAGCCAACCGAGCGTGGGCCACGGGAGCGATAGACGGAGCGGGCTCAGGCCGATCGCGCCGCTCGGGCCCAGGCCGAGTGATGCGCGTCCCCAGAAGATCACGGTGCCCACGAGCACCGCGACGAACGCCCCAGGGAGCCCGAACGGCATGCGTACGCGACCGAGGAGCGCGAGCAGCAGAAGAGCAAGCGCGACCAGTCCGACCAGCGGATCGCGGAGGATCTTGAGCATCGGGAGAAACGCGATCAGAAGGATCGAGATCCCGGCGATCGATCCGAGCAACGCAGCGCGCGGGACGACCCGGAGTGCCCAGTCTCCGGCGAAGGCGAGCCCGAGCTTCGCGAGGCCGATGGCGAGCGTCGCGGCCATCCCGACCTTCCACGCGAGCCGTGGATCGCCGGTCGCGACCATCACGGGGCCGAGCACGCCGAACACCATCGCGAACAAGGTGGGCGTGTCGATGCCGAACGGCATCGCGGTGACGTCCGCGCGCCCCGTCCGGCGCATGAGCCTCACGGCGAGCCACGTGTAGGCCAGATCGCCGACGAGGACGCCGAGCGCCGTTCCCGGGACCATGCGCTGGAGCACGAGGTCCGCCGGGAACTTGAAGACGCCGATCAGGAGCGACGACAGGATGACGAGCTGCGTGACGTTGTCGAGGGCGAGGCCGAGGAACCCGTTCAGGTCCCCCGCCCGGATCCAGCGTGGGGAGCTAGGTTGTCCGGACGTCGGTGACCCCCCGACCGGCGACCAGCTCCCGCGCGAGGCTCTTGGTCCGTTCCGCGAGGGCCGAGCACCACGCGAGGCCGCCGCGGTGATCGGCGACGTCGTGGAACTCGAATTCGATCGGTGATCCGAGCTGACGACGAAAGCTCAGCCGCGCGCCGTACGACTTCCCTTCACGCTCGTCGTCGGCGTCGAGAACGACCTCGATACGCGGATCGACGCGCTTGGCGTGAGAGGTCAGAAAATTCCACAGCCAGCGAGCGACTTCCTGGTAGGTCCCGCCGGAAAACACGACGGCATTCTAGCACCGGGAGATCGGAGTGATCATCTCCCGGTGCGCGAAGCTGCCGCTGAATCGTGGTGCGTGCTGCAGGCGGTCGCGGGGCTGGGGCCCCGCCCGCCGAGGCACGCCGCTGAATCCTGGAGGGGCCGGCGATCGGCCCCTCCATCTCGATCACCGATCAGCACTCGTTGAAGCCGCACGAGAGGCACTTCTTGCACCCTTCTTCGTAGACGAACGTCGCCTGGCCACACTCCTTGCAGAGATCGCCGATCTGCTTCCTGCGTGTGTCGGCGGTCGGCGGGGCCTCTGGCGACGGCTTCAGATCGCCGATGTGCTCGGCCAGGGTGCGCGAGAGCGCGTCCGGGAGCGAGAGGATCTTGTCGGGACCGAAGCCCGTGGGCTGGCCACCGCCGATGCGCGAGAGCTGGCTGATGACCTCTTCGAGCCTGCGCTGAGCCGAGAGCGGGGAAGGCAGCCTGAGAATGAGCGAAATCAGTCGCCCGAGCGATTCCGCCACCGCCATCGTGTCCGAGCCGCCCTTGCCGACCTGTACGAAGACCTCGAAGGGCTCGTGCTCGTCGTTCTCGGTGATCGTGATCCACGCCGTCCCGATCGGCGTCTGGGTCCGGTAGGTCGAGCCCTTGAGGCTTCGGGGACGCGGCTTGATGATCGCCTGGCCCGTCGGCGCGGCGACGGCCGGGCTTTTGTCCTTCTTGGCCGAGACGCCGATGTTCAGGACCTGCTCGCCCTTGCACCCGTCGCGGAACACCGTGATGCCCAGGCAGCCCAGCTCCCAGGCCAGACGGTAAGCGCGCGCCACGTCTTCTTCGGTGGCGTTGTTCGGCAGATTGATCGTCTTCGAGACGCCGTTGTCGGTCGAGCGCTGGAACGCGGCCTGGTGCCGCACGTGCCACTCGAAGCCGATATCGTGCGAGGTCTTGAACACCTGCGCGGCGTGCTCCGGAAGGCCACGGATGCCGTGCAGCGAGCCGCGCTTGGCGATCTCCTGCATGAGCGCGTCCGAGTAGAACCCCTGCTCCTTCGCGATCCGCTCGAAGGTCTCGTTCACGAACGTCAGCACGCGCTCGCCGTCGGGCTGCTTCACGCGATGCTCGAAGGCCAGCGCGAAGATCGGCTCGACGCCGGACGAGCAGCCGGCGATCATCGAGATCGTCCCGGTCGGCGCGATCGTCGTGACGGTCGAGTTGCGCATCGGCCGCTCGTTTCGGTAGATCGAGCGATCCCAGTTCGTGAACGTGCCGCGCTCGTCGGCCAGCTTCGCCGACTGGTCGTGGGACTTCTCTTTGACGAACGTCATCAGCCGGTCGGCGAGCTTGATCGCCTCCTGGGAGTCGTACGGGAGGCCCATCGTGAAGAGGAGGTCGGCCCAGCCCATGATGCCCAGACCGATTCGCCGGTTGGCCTTGACGGTCTCGTCGATCACCGGCAGCGGGTACGGGTTCATCTCGATCACGTCGTCGAGGAAGCGCACCGCGAGCCGCACCACGCGCTCCATCTCGTCCCAGTCGATCGACCACTCGCCGGCGTCGCTCCGGCGCGCGAACTTCGAGACGTTGAGCGAGCCGAGGTTGCACGCCTCGTTGGGCAAGAGCGGCTGCTCGCCGCACGGATTGGTCGCCTCGACGGTGCCGATCGAGGGCGTCGGGTTCGCGGGGCTCGCGTTGATCCGGTCGATGAACACCATGCCCGGATCACCCGTTCGCCACGCGGCGCGGACCATCCGGTCGAAGACTTCCTTCGCCAGGAGCCGGCCCGTGACTTCGCCGCTGTGCGGGTTGATCAGCTCGTACTCGCCGCCCGAGGCCAGCGCGTCCATGAAGCGGTCGGTCGCCGCGACGGAGATGTTGAAGTTGGTGATGCCCCCGTCGAGCTTGCAGTCGATGAACTCGAGGATGTCCGGGTGATCGACCCGGAGGATCCCCATGTTCGCGCCGCGGCGCGTTCCGCCCTGCTTCACCGCCTCGGTCGCGCTGTTGAAGACCTTCAAGAACGACACGGGCCCCGACGCGCGGCCGCCCGTCGAGGCGACGATGTCGTCCTTGGGGCGCAGGCGCGAGAACGCGAACCCGGTCCCGCCGCCCGACTTGTGGATGATTGCCGCGGCTTTGACGGAGTCGAAGATCTCCTCCATCGAGTCGCCCACCGGCAGCACGTAGCAGGCCGAGTACTGCAGGCCGTTGCCCTTGCCGGCGTTCATGAGGGTCGGCGAGTTTGGCAGGAAGTCGCCCTCGATCATGATGTCGTAGAAGGCCTCCGCGATCTCCCTCACCGCGGCCTCGCTCCGCCCGTACCGCGCTTCCCCCCTGGCGATCGTGAGCGCGACCCGCCAGCACATCTCCTCAGGGGTCTCGACGACCTCGCCCCCCTGCCTCGTGAGATAGCGCTCCCGTAGAACCCGCAAGGCAGGCTCGGTCCACTTCCCGACTTTCGCTGGGCGAGTCTCAGACAGCATGCAGGACCTCCTCCCCAAATTGGACAATGACAGGCCTTCAGTTCACTATATCTTGTGGTGAGCGGCAGACTAGCACGCTGAATCTAGCGCTCGTCAAGAAAAAAGGTATCCACCGCGCATCCACCGATTGTCCACAGAATGCGTGGAACCTCTTCCGGGCCCTACAACACAGCGTGGTATTCTCTTGTGCCTATGTCCAGCCCTCGCGTCGTCGTATCCCTCACGCCGATCGCTCTCTTCGTTTTCGTAGCCTTCACGAGCGGCGCGAGCGCGCAGGCACCGTCTCCAGCGCCGCCAATGCCCGCTCCCGCACCTCCTTCGACCCAGGTAGCCGGCCGCATGCTGACGCTCGAGGAATGCATCGCGATCGCGCTCGAAGCGCAGCCGAGGATCCAGGCCACGCTCGCCGACTATGCCGCGGCGCGGTATCGAGTCAATCAGGCCTTCGCGCCCCTGCTTCCGCAGCTGAGCGGGCTCGTCAGCGCGACGCGGAGCAATATCCCGACGGTCACAACCACTGGCGTGGGCACGAACCTGACCACCGTGCAGACGCGGCAGTTCGGCGACAGCTTCATAGCCCAGGTCCAGCTCTCGCAGCTCCTCTTCGATTTCGGCAAGAACCTGGCGGCCACCGACGCGGCGCGGAAGTTCGCGGAGGTCGCAGTCGAGGACGTCGAGCTGCAGCGCCAGCTGATCTCCCTGACGGTGAAAGAGGCGTACACGAACACGCTCTTCAGCCAGCGCCTCATCCGCGTGCAGGAGCAGGCGGTCGAGCGCGCCGAGCTGAACCTGAGATCGGCGAAGGGGTTCTTCGACGTGGGCACGCGCCCCAAGTCGGACGTCGCGCGGGCCGAGGTGGACGTGGCCAACGCGCGCGTCGACCTGATCAGAGCCCGGAACGCGCTGCGCACGGCGATCGTCGCGCTCAACATCGCGATGGCGATCGACGTGGATTCGCCCTTGCAGATCGTCGACAACCTCATCTACCAGCCGATCACGCTCGACCGGCAAGCGCTCCGGGCCGACTCGCTGCGCCAGCGTCCCGAGTACCGGCAGGCCAAGCTGCGCGCGGCCGCCGCCGAGGCCACGGAGCGTCAGACCTTTCGCAACTTCTTTCCGGATGTCACGGGCACCGGCGCCTACGGGGGCGCGCAGACTCCGCTCAACGAGTCATGGTCGGCCACCCTGTCCCTGAACTGGTCTCTCTTCGACGGCGGCAGCCGGATCGCGCGGTATCAGGAGGCTAAGGCGAACCTCGAGGGCGCGAGGGCCCGCGTCAGATCCACCGAGCTCGACATCGTGCAGAACGTCGAGCAGGCGGAGATTGCCGTCGAGGAGGCTCAGGAGCGAATCCTGGCCGCGCAGACGCTGGTGGCCTCCGCCCAGGAGAATTTCCGGCTGGCCCAGGGGCGATTCGACGCCGGCGTCGGAACCATCCTCGAGCTCACCGACGCGCAGCTCGCCCTCACGCAGGCTCAGAACACCGAAAGCCAGGCCCTGGCCGATTACCGGATCGCTCTCGCGAGGCTGGATCGTGCCGTCGGTCGCCGTTGAGCTCGGGGAAACGGTCCGCCCACCGTTACGTCTAAGACGTTGATGAAGCGGGTCGTCTCGCTCGTCGTCGTCGCCATTCTGGTGGGAGGTGCGGTCTGGGGATACTTCTACGCCCAGAGCCGCGGCAACGTCCCCAAGTACCGCCTGGTCCGCGTCGAGCGCGGCCCCCTCACCGCGGCCGTCTCGGCCACGGGCAATCTCAACGCGGTCATCACGGTCCAGGTCGGCAGCCAGGTGTCCGGTCAGATCAAGGAGCTGATGGTCGACTTCAACTCGATCGTCAGGAAGGACCAGGTCATCGCGCGGATCGACCCGGACATCTTCCTGGCGAAGGTCAACCAGGCGAAGGCCGATGTCGAGTCGGCCAGGGCGACGGTGCTCAACCAGGAAGCGCAGGTCGAGCGCGCGCGCGCAGACATCGAGAACGCCAGAGCGGCGCTCGCGGAGTCGAAGGCCCAGACAGCGAAGGCGCAGGTCGCCGTGGTCGACGCCAAGCGCGACTTCGACCGCAAGACCGAGCTGTTCGCCCGCAAGCTCATCGCCCGGAGCGATCTCGATACATCCCAGGCGGCCCACGATTCGGCCATCGCCCAGGTCGAGGCGGCCAGAGCGCACGATCAGGCGCTCGCCTCTGCGATCCAGTCGTCGACCGCCCAGCTTCGCGTGGTGCAGGCCATGCTGGTCTCCGCGCGGGCGCAGGTCGACCAGAAGAACGCCGCCCTCAAGCAGGCGCAGGTCGACCTGGATCACACGACGATCCTGGCGCCCGTGAACGGGGTGGTCGTCTCGCGGCAGGTCGACGTCGGCCAGACCGTCGCGGCGAGCCTGCAGGCGCCGATCCTCTTCACGATCGCCCAGGACCTGACGAAGATGCAGGTCGAGACGAGCGTGGACGAGGCCGATATCGGCCGCCTCAAGCTCGAGGATCGCGCGACCTTCACGGTCGACGCGTTTCCGGGCGAGACGTTCGCGGGGATCGTCACGCAGATCCGCAAGGCGCCCCAGGTGGTCCAGAACGTCGTGACCTACACGGTCATCGTCGGCGTCGAGAACCCGTCTGGGAAGCTGATGCCGGGGATGACGGCCAACGTCAAGCTCGTCGTCGCCCAGAAGCCGAGCGCCCTCAAGGTGCCCAACGCGGCGCTTCGCTTCCGCCCCGCCGGCGTCGAGGCGCCGACCGCGTCCGCGCCCGCGGCGGCCGGAGCCGGGAGCGGTGGGCCATCGGCGGAAGAGATCCGCGAGCGCCTTGTGAAGGGACTGAACCTGTCGGATGACCAGCAGAAGAAGCTCGAGCCGATCCTCCAGGAGAGCCGCGAACAACGCCGCGGCCTCCAGTGGCTGCCGAGCGACGCCGAGCGCCGATCGAAGGCGCAGAAGATCCGCGAAGCCCAGCGCGCGCGCATCCGCGAGATCCTCACCGAAGAGCAGAAGGCCCGGTACGACGAGATGGCGGCTTCCGCGGGCGAGGCGCGCAGCGGCACCGCCGGTCGCGTCTGGGTGATCGGCCCGGACGGAAAGCCCGCGGCGATCTCCGTCACGCTCGGGCTGAGCGACGGCGCGTCGACGGAAGTCTTGCGCGGCGACGTGCGCGAGGGTCAGGAAGTCATCGTCGGGTCCGCGGGCGGGCGCGGCGCAGCGCCCCAGCAAGGCGCGCCGCGGCTCAGGCTCTAGCCGTGGCCGAGCCGATCGTCGTCACCGAGGGGCTGACGAAGGACTATCACCTGGGCCCCCACACCGTGCACGCGCTTCGCGGCGTGTCGGTGACGATCGAGCGCGGCGAGTTCGTCGCGGTCATGGGGCCGTCGGGCTCCGGGAAGTCCACCTTCATGAACCTTCTCGGCTGCCTCGACACGTCCAGCGCCGGGCGCTACGTGCTCGACGGCCAGGACGTCGCCGGCCTTTCCGCGGACGACCTCGCCAGGATCCGGAACGCGAAGATCGGGTTCGTCTTCCAGCAGTTCAATCTGCTGCCCCGGACGACGGCGCTCGAGAACGTCGAGCTGCCCCTGCTGTACGGCACGCTCCCCGCCCGCGAGCGGCGGACTCGCGCCCAGCAACGGCTCGCCTCGGTCGGCCTGGCCGATCGCGCCGGCCATCATCCGAGCCAGCTCTCGGGCGGCCAGCAGCAGCGCGTGGCGATCGCCCGGGCTCTCGTTAACGACCCGGCGATGATTCTCGCCGACGAGCCCACCGGCAATCTCGACACGCGCACCAGCGTCGAGGTGCTGGCGCTCTTGCAGGGGCTCAACCGCGCCGGCCTCACGATCGTCCTCGTGACGCACGAGCCCGACATCGCGACGTACGCGAGCCGCCATCTGACCTTCCGCGACGGGCGGCTCAGAGCCGACGAGCGCGTCGAGGCGCCGGTCGACGCCGCCGTGGCGCTCACGTCCCTGCCCCGCGAGGACGAGGACGCCGCATGAGCATCTGGCAGAGCGTCCGAATCGCCGGGCGGGCTCTACGAGTCAACAAGCTCAGGAGCGCCTTGACGATGCTCGGCATCATCATCGGCGTCAGCGCGGTGATCGCCATGGTGGGCGTCGGCTCCGGAGCCCAGGCCCGCGTCGCCGAGCAGATCCAGAGCCTCGGGTCGAACCTGATCATCGTGCTGTCGGGCAGCACGAACAGCGCCGGTGTCCGGCTCGGAATGGGCAGCCAGCTCACGATCTCGGAGGACGACGCCACGGCGATCGCCCGTGAGGTCTCGAGCGTGCAGGCGGCCGCAGGGTCGGTGCGCGGCAACGCGCAGGGCATCAAGAAGGTCCCGTTCACGGTGATCGGCCTGCTCTCGCGCAAGGGTCAGAACTCGTGGGGGCAGGACCAGGACGACATCATCCTGGTCCCGCTCTCGACGGCGAAGAAGAAAGTCCTCGGCGTGAGCCAGGCCAACGCGCGCGCCGTCAACTCGATCTCCGTCAAGGTCCGCCCCGGGGAGGACATGGCCGAGGCCGAGGACCAGATCCGCGTGCTCCTGCGGCAGCGCCATCGCCTGCAGCCGTTTCAGGACGACGACTTCTGGCTCCGGAATCTCTCGGAGATCCTCCAGACTCAGGAGGAGTCGTCGCGGGTGATGACCTATCTCCTGGCGGCGATCGCCTCCGTGTCCCTGCTGGTCGGAGGCATCGGCATCATGAACATCATGCTGGTATCCGTCACCGAGCGCACGCGCGAGATCGGTCTGCGCATGGCGGTCGGCGCACGCCGGCGTCACATCCTTCTGCAGTTCCTGATCGAGGCCGTCACGCTCTCGCTGATCGGCGGCATCATGGGCATCGCGCTCGGCGTGGCCGGCTCCGAGGCGATCAGCTACTTCGCCGAGTGGCGCACGCTCGTCGCCCCGGAGTCGATCGTGCTCGCCTTCGGCTTCGCGGCGGCGATCGGGATCTTCTTCGGCTTCTACCCGGCGCGCAAGGCCTCGCGCCTCGACCCGATCGAAGCACTGCGCTACGAGTAGCCGCCCGCAGAATGGGGCCCGGCGCCCGTCTCCTGCTATTTTGGAGGAGCGATGGCTCGTGCGCGCCGGCGCCAGCGGAAGACCCGGCGGAAGAAGACCCGACCAGCCCCCAAGCGGCGGATCCGCGTCACCGTCCCCCGACCCACTCGCGCCGAGACGCTCCTGCTGGCCCTCGCGAAAGATCTCGCCGGCGCGCCGCTCGACGGCGCGCTGCGAAAGCTGGCCGACGCCTTCGCGCCGAGCGCCGAGCTGCCCCGCGAGGTCTACGGCGCCTGGATCAAGAGCCGGCGCGAGAAGACCGCGTCACTGGCGCTGAGCTGGGCGCGCGAGCAGGTCCGGCTGAGCCTCGAGGAGACGATCGCGCGCTCGCCGAGGGGCCGGCCGGCGGTCGGGCTCACGCCGGACATGCTGGCCTGGCTCCTCCTCGCCGCCTGCGAGGCGATCGCCCACGAGCCGCCGTCGGCGGTGGCCGACCGAGTCCGCATCGTGCTCGAGCTCAGCGGTCACGCCGCGCAGGGCGGCTGAACGCCTCGAGCAGCAGCACGGCCGCCCCCGCGAGCATCGTGAGGCCGTTGAGCTGGACCGACGAGCGATGCGCGAGCGCGAACGCGCCATCGTCTCGCGCGCGCCGCGCCGATTCCGCCCGCGGCAGGACGACGATCGAGGCCCAGAGCAGGAGACAGACCATCGCGGCGCAGAGCGCGACACCGGCGAGCGCGCGCCAGCGCGGCGTGCGGCCGGACACCGCCAGAACCGCGGACGCGGTCAGCGCGATCGCGCACAGGACCACGCCCCAGTCGTAGTAGCGCGGGAGCACCGCGGCGACGAGCTGACCGGCGATGGTCCGATCGATCGTCCTGAAGGCGAGCGGCGCGACCGCGAACGAGAAGAAGGCGCTGATCGCGAGCCAGCCGGCGACGCAGACGGCCGCGAGGGTTCGCAGGATATCCATCGGTTCTCCTTTGGGGACTGCGCGATTCCCCAATCTAGAGGCGCGCCTCGCCGGCGCGCACCACCATTACCGCCGTCCGGCGGCCCGATCCAGCTGGGCGAGCGCGATCCGGTAGTCGGCCAGCGCCTGGGCCTCGGTGTTCTGGGCCTGCGTCAGGGCGAGCTGGGCATCGGTCAGCTCCAGGATCGTCCCGACGCCCACGTCGAAGCGCCCCTGGGCGAGCCGAAAGTTTTCCTGAGACGACGCGATGAGGACACGGGCCGCCTGGATCCGTTCCTGGGCCGCCTCGACGGCGATCTCCGCCTGCTCGAGGTTTTGAATGAGCGTCAGCTCGGCCACCTTGACTCTGGCGTTCGCGGCCCCGAGGTTGGCCTTCGCTTCGTCATGGACCGCGATCAGGTTACCGCCGTCGAAGATGTTCCAGCTGAACACGACGCCGAGCGACCAGGTGGGGTTCAGCTCGAGCTGGCTCCCGCCGTAGGAGCCGGTGCCGCTGATATTGGGCAGGAAGTTTCGCGACGCGTGCTGGACGCTCGCCTCGGCGGCGGCGCTCTGCAGCCGAGCCTGCCGGTACTCCGGGCTCTGCCGGAGCGCTTCGGTGCGCAGGGCCGCGCGATCGATCGTGGTCGGCTCGTATTCGAGATTATCCCTGATCTCCGTCTGCGTGCTCGCGTCGATCGCCAGCGCCGTGTTGAGCGCGACCCGCGCGGTCCGGAGCGCGTTACGCGCGTTGATCAGGTCGACCTTGGCGTTGGCCACGTCGACCTCGGCGCGGACCGCCGTGGACAGCGGCTGGGTGCCCACGTCGACGAATCCCTTCGCCGAGGACAGATTGAGCTCGGCGCGCTCGACCGCCTGCTCCTGCACGCGGATCAGGCGCTGGGCCAGGAGGATGTTGGTATACGCCTCCTTCACGGTGAGGGCGATCAGCTGGCGCTGGAGCTCGACGCCTTCGGCCGACACTTCCGCGAGCTTTCGCGCCACCTGGGTGGCCGCCATCGTCTTGCCGAAATCGAAGAGCAGCTGTGATAGCTGGACTTGAGCCAGAAAGGTATCGGCCGGCTGGCGATTGATCGAGACGATGACGGTTTGGCGCGTCACAGTCGATGTCTGGACTGCCGAGCTGCTGCTCCGGGTCGCCGACACCGATCCCGAGAGCTGCGGCAGCAGCGGAGCGAACGCCTCGCGGACTCGCGCTCGCGCGCCCGCATAGTCGTAGAGGGTGGCCTGGATCGAGGGCTGAGCCTCGAGGGCGATGGCGATGGCCTCATCGAGCGTGAGCACTCGGCCGACCACTCGCTCGGTCGGCGGGACGGGCGCCGCCTGAGCGAGCGCCACGGCCGGGAGGCTGGCGACGAGGAGCAAGATGAGAAGCGGGACTCGCAAGATTGTCATTCGGATCCTCCGTGGTCGAATTCGGCCGATCGACACGAATCACACGCGGTGACCGCGTGTGAGCGATCGCACTGAGCACTCGTGACGCGTCCGAGCGAGGCGAGCAACGCGCGTTGCGGCTACTCGCGGGCCAGCACGCGCTCGGCGAACAGCTCGGTCATGCGGGTGGCCGGAAAGTCGGCGAAGCCGAGCATCAGGTCCGTGGCGCCGGCCGCCGCGTACTCCTCGATGCGCGCGGCCACGACATCGGGGGTGCCGATCAGCGCGGTCGCGAGGAGCGGATCGCGCGCCTCGATCCCGCGCGCCGCGCAGAACCGGTCGAGCGCTTCGGCGACCTCGGCGCCGGTGAGTCCAAGGACGACGTCGATCTCGACGGAGCGGCGGTAGTCCCACCACGGGCGCTCCGCGTCCTCGAGCGAGGACCGGAGCCGCTCCCAGCGTTCGCCGAACGCCGCCGGCGTGACGTACGACGCTTCCCACCCCGCGGCTCGCCGCGCGGCGACGCCGAGCGCCCCGCGACCCATGGCGGCGAGCCAGATCGGCGGCCCGGGCTTCTGGATGGGCGCCGGCACGATGCGCGCATCGCGCAGGGCATAGAAGCGGCCCTGGTAGTCCACGGCCTCGCCGGTCCAGAGGCGCTCCAGGATCTCGATCGTCTCGGCGACCAGCGCGACGCGCGTCGGCGCGTCCGGATACGGGATCGCGTGGCTCCGCCACGCGGCCGCCGTCGCCGAGTCCTCGGCGCCGACGGCGAGCCTCAGATCGAGCCGGCCGCCGGAGAGGTGGTCGACGGTCACCGCGCGCTTGGCGAGCCATGACGGATGATGAGACGACGGATCGAAGCAGTACGTGACGGCCGGACCGAGACGGGCCCGCCGGGTGTGGCCGGCGAGCGCGCCCAGCATCGTCCAGCCATCGTGAGTCCATCCCCAGAGGCCGTCCCCGTACGTGATGCGCGCGTACCCGAGCTCGTCGGCGCGCCGCCAGTAGTGCTGGAGCGCGACGACATCGGTCCCCCACGTCTGCACGCCGCTCGCGATCACGAACCGGAGGATCGCCGACGCGTCCGAGGGAGTCAAGATTGACGGGCCCCGCTCACGACGGTAGAGTGCGCGGCGATGCGAGCCCGCCATCTTGCTGTCCTCGCGGTCGCTCTCGCCGCGGCCGCGTCGGCGTGGGCCCAGTCGCCGGTCGAGGCGGCGCGCGCTCTCGTCGCGCGCTACCACCAGGACCCGGCTGCACTCGACCGCGCGCGCGACCTCCTCGACGCGGCGCTCGCCAAGGACCGCAAGGTCGAGACCATGGCGATGCTCTCGTACGTCCAGTTCCTCATCGGGGACGTACGAGCGACCACGCCCGAGCAGAAGCTGGCCGCCTACGATCGGGGGCGCGAGATCGGCAAGCGCGCGGTCGAGCTGGCGCCCAAGAGCCACGACGCCCACCTCTGGTATGCGATCAACACGGCGCGCTGGGGCGAGACGAAGGGCGTGCTCCGGTCGCTGTTCCTGCTCCCGACGATCCGCGAGGAGCTCGGCATCCTGCTCGAGCTCGACCCGCGCTCGGTCCGCGCCCATATCCTGGCCGGCAACGTCTTTCTGGAGGTGCCCGGATTCGCCGGCGGTGACCGCGCGAAGGCCGAAGAGCACTTCAAGAAGGCGCTCGAGATCGATCCACGCTTCACGAACGCCCGCGTCGACCTCGCCCGGGTCTACATCGCCGACGCGCGCTATGCCGATGCGCGCCGGGAGCTCACACGAGTCGTCAACGAGCCCAGCCCGTCGGTCGTCGCCGACTGGACGGTGAAGGACGCGCCACGCGCAAGAAAGCTCCTCGAATCGATCAAAGACCGGAAGTAGCGATCGGCGCGGTGATCCGCCGGCTCCGCGGGAGCCGGCCGCACTGGAACCCGACCGCGCTCGCCGTCGTCGCGGACCGCGATCGCGACCCGTTCCGCGTCCTGATCGCCTGCATCCTGTCGCTGCGCACCCAGGACACGACGACCGGGCCGGCCTCCGACCGGCTGTTCGCCGTGGCCGCGACGCCGGCCGACATGCTGAAGCTGCCGCCTCGCCGCATCGAGCGCTTGATCTATCCCGTCGGCTTCTATCGGACGAAGGCGCACGTCATCCTCGGGATCTGCCGCGACCTGCTCGAGCGATTCGAGGGCCGCGTGCCCGACACCATCGACGAGCTCCTCACCCTCAACGGCGTGGGGCGAAAGACGGCCAACCTGATCGTGACCATGGGCTTTGGCAAGCCCGGCATCTGCGTGGACACGCACGTGCACCGGATCTCGAACCGCCTGGGTTACGTGAAGACGAAGAATCCCGAAGAGACCGAGATGGCGCTGCGCGCAAAGCTCCCGCGCCGATACTGGATCGGCTACAACGATCTCCTCGTCTCGTTCGGCCAGAACATCTGCGCCCCGACCTCCCCTCGCTGCTCCATCTGCCCCGTCACCACCCTCTGCCCCCGAGTCGGCGTCACCACCAAGCGCTGACCCCCCGCCCACCGCACGCTAGCGACCGAGCCGACGTCGCAGTCTTCGAAGCACGGCGAGATTTCGGAGATCGGAAGCGGGCGCCGGCTCCTTGGGAGTCTCCAAAACCTTGGGCACCGCCGCGAAGCGGTGATCATTGAGCAAGAGCCGGAACGGAGCGAGCCCGAGGAGACCGCGGCCGATGTTCTCGTGGCGGTCGAGCCCGGAGCCGAGCGGAGCCTTCGCGTCGTTTAGATGGAACGCCACGACCCGTCGCCGGCCGATGGTCGCCTCGCACTCGGCCATGGCGCGCCGGTAGCCCGCCGCGGTCCGGATGTTGTAGCCGGCCGCGAACAGATGGCAGGTATCCAGGCAGACGCCGAGCCGCTCGGGCCGAGCCGCGCGCTCGATGAGCGTGGCCAGCTGGCCGAACGTGCGGCCGATCGTGTTGCCGGCGCCGGCGGTGTTCTCGAGCGCGACCTTGACGCGATAGCCCGCGGTGCGCGCGAGCGACTCGTCGAGCGCGGCGGTGACCCGTCCGAGCCCGGCCTCGAGCCCGGCGCCCATGTGAGAGCCCGGATGGATGACGACGCACGAGAGGCCGAGCGCCTCCGCGCGCTCGAGCTCGTCGGTGAACGCGGTCACCGCCTGAGCCCACAGGGACGGATCCGGATTTCCCAGGTTGATGAGATAGCTCGAATGGGCGAAGACGTGCCGGATCGCCGTTGCGCGACGGGCTTCCGTGAACGTCCGCGTTTCGTCGGGCGTGAGCGGTTTCGCCGCCCACTGTCGCTGGTTTTTCAGGAAGATCTGGACCGCACCGCAGCCGAGCTCGCGGCCGCGCTCGAGGGCCAGATGCAGCCCGCCCGCGATGGACATGTGAGCGCCGATCTCGTCCCGGAGCGGAGTCATGGCGGCCACGGTAGCACTCTGCTATTCTGCCCCAATGAAACCCTTTCAAGTCCCCTCGGCGTTCACGACGACCTTCACGCTCGAGTACGGCGTTTCCGAGGCCGATATGCGGCGGCTCTACGAGAACGCCAAGCGAGACCAGTGGAACGCCTCGAAGGACATTCCCTGGACCGACGCGTTGCCGTCCGACGGGCGCGTGATCGCGGACGAGCTCATCGACATCTACGGCAGCCCGCTCTGGGAGAGCCTTCCGGAAGCCGACAAGGTCGCGCTGAACCGGCGCATCGCCGCCTGGCGACTCTCCGTGCTCATGCACGGCGAGCAGGGCGCGCTGCTGGCGTGCAGCCAGATGGTCGACATCGTGCAGGGCGCGGACCAGAAGTTCTTCCAGGCCACCCAGGTGCTGGACGAGGCACGCCACAACGAGGTCCTCAGTCGCTACCTCGCCGATCGCCTCGAGGGCCTGACCTATCCGATGCCGGTCAACGAGAAAGACCTCTTCGACTCGATCCTGTCGGAGAGCCGCTGGTATCTCAAGACGATCGCGCTGCAGCTGGTGGCCGAGACCTTCGCGGTCGCCCTGTTCAAGATGATGAGCGAGAGCGCGCTCGATCCCGTCCTGGGCACCATCTGCAAGCGCATCCTCCAGGACGAGTCGCGGCACATGGGCTTCGGCATGCTGTCCCTTCCCCGTGTGGTGAGCGAGGCGTCCGACACCGAGCGGCGCGAGCTCGAGGATTACACGTGCTTCGCGCTCGAGAAGACCTTGCTGGGATTCTTCCCGCTCGAGGCTTACCAGGACGTCGGCTTCAGCCCGCGGCAGATCGACGAGGTCAAGCGCTATCGGCGCGAGACGGCCGCGGCCAACGACTACGCGCCGTTCCGCAAGTACTTCAAGAAGGACATGCATACCGCGATGGTCTCGAACCTCGCGCGGCTCGGGCTTCTGACCGATCGCGTGCGGCCGCGCCTCGAGAAGCTCGGCATCAGCCTGCCGGCGAGCTGACCGGCCCGACCAGCTCGCCGAGCCGCGCGGTCCGATAGCGCCACATCCCGGCGATCTGCCGGCGCACGAGCAGCGCGTGCGCCGCGCGCCCGAGCGGTCCCAGTGGCAGCCGATACGTCACCCGGTCTTCGACCCAGGTCCCGCCGTGCTCCTCCAGGAAACGGTGGCGGTGCTCCCAGCGCGCGTAAGGTCCGCGCACCTGGACGTCGACGAACCGGTAGGGTGGATCCCATTCTCGGATGAACGCGCGCCATCTCACCGGCACACCGAGCCAGGACAACCTGAGATCGAGCACCGCGCTGGTCGAGAGCGCGCGGGGTCCGGCGACGATCTCGAGTCGAAACGACGGCGGCGTGAGCAGGACGAGGTTCTCGGTGGTGGCGAAGAACGCGAAGACTTCGGTACGCGCCCTGGCGAGCCACACGCGCGACTCGAGGATGTAGTCGGCCATGACGCGCGGGCTATGATAGGCAGGTGCCCGGAGCGAGTCAAACACGCGCCTACATGACGCTCCTCCTGAGCGTGGCGCTGTGGGGCAGCTTCCCGGCCACCGCGAAGCTCGCGCTCGTCGACTTCCCGCCGTTTTTTCTCGCGGCCGTGCGCAGCACCGCCGCGTCGTGCTTCTTGCTCCTGCTCCTGGCGCGCTCGTCGAGCGACACGATCCGCGGGCTCGGCCCGAACGCCGCCGGCACCTTCCTCGTGCTCGGCGCGGCGGGCATCTGGGGCTCGATGCAGTTCACGTACCTCGCGATCTACAACACGACCGCCGGGAACGCGGTCATCCTCCAGGCGGCCACGCCCGTGATCGTCGTGCTGATCGCCCGCTTCTATCTCGGCGAGCGGCTGCGGCGCGTCCAGTGGCTCGGCGTCGTCGCCTCGGTGCTGGGCGTGCTCCTGGTCATCACGCGCGGGCCGTTCGCCGTGCTCGAGCCCGCCAACCTGCATTCCGGTGATTTCATCACGCTCGCGTCGCTCGGCAGCTGGGCGGTCTACACGGTCTACGGCAAGCGCGTGCTCGCCTCGTACTCGCCGCTGCTCGCGACGACCGCCGCGTACGGAATGGGCACCTTGCTGATCCTGCCCACCGCCGCGCTCGCGGCGCCGCTGTTCCCCGCCCCGCGCCTGGCTTCGCCGACAGCGTGGTCGATCGTCTTCTACCAGGGGATTCTCGGCGCGGTCGCGCACATCTGGTGGTACGAGGCCGTGCTGGTCGTGGGGCCGAGTCAGGCGGCGATCTTCACGAATCTCCAGCCGATCATCGGCATCGTCCTGGCCCCGCTCTTACTCGGCGAGCGGATCGGCGTCTGGCACGTCGTCGGGACGCTCTTCGTCCTCGCCGGCGTCGGCCTCACGACGCGCGTCTACGCGACGAAGCCCGAGCAGGACCACGCCTCCTAATCACCGTCCACCGGCCTATCCGTCGGCCGACGAGAGTTTCTTGATCTCCGCGAGGATCTTGTCCGGCTCCGGCAACTCACCCTTGCCGTACCGCTCGATGAATCGGATCTTCCCCTGCTTGTCGACGATGAAGGTCGCCCGCACGTTGGCGTTCCATTCCGGCCAGTAGACGCCGTAGTCCCGGGAGACCGTGCGATGGATGTCCGAGAGCAGTGGGTAGTGGCTGATGCCGACCGATTTGGCCCAGTTGTCGTGGCTGAACGGGCTGTCAGTGCTGATACCCAGCACCTGGGTATTGGCTGCCTGAAAGTCGCTGATGCGCTTGTCGAAGGCAGGCATGCACGTGCTTCAACCCGGTGTCCAGTCGAGCGGGTAGAAGAGGATCACCACGTTCTTGCCGCGGAATTCGGCGAGGCCGACCTCCTTGAGGCCGATCGTCCTGAGCGTGAAGTCGGGTGCGGTGTCGCCGACGTCGAGCACGTTGTTGTCGCTCAATCCGTGAACCCCCCTTTCGCGAATCTGCGCGGTGCGCGGCCGTCAATTTTAACACGCGGCACCGGGACCCGCGCCGGGGGCTTGCGCGCGGCGGCCCACGCGCGGTTTCGGTGGCTCTCGAGCGGCCCCACGTCGAGACCCAGATACCCGGCCGCGGTCACGACGCGGCCGGTCTCCCAGAGCCGCGCGAATCGTTCGGCGAATCCGACGTCGCGGAGCGCGTGGTGATCCATGATCACGCGGCATCCCGTCGCGTCCATGACGCGCATGAGCTGGTCGATCGCGCGCTCGATCGCGTCGCGGCCCACGTCGCGCTCGAGGTAGGACACGGGTCCCGACACGTAGAGGAGCGTCGGCCGCTGCTGGATGAGATAGGCGGCGGCCACCACGGAGGCCGGCCCTTGAAGGTCCGAGGCGAAGACGAAACGCTCGCGCTCGGCCGGATCCACGACCGTGAGCGCGACGACCGAGCCGAAGGGCGTCCCGTCGACGCCGTGCGGCAGCGGAGGCGACACACCGAGCTCCAGATCCGCCTCGCGGCGCCTGGCGCCGTCCGCCCGCTCGACGCGTGCCTGGCCCTCAAGCGCCTTCCAGAGGGCTTCGCCCCTCTGCGCCTGCTTGCCGCTGATCATCCGACGAGGGTCCTTGGCGAGCACGATCCGCCCGGCGTACGATGCGGGATCTGACCGGAAGTGGTCCTCGTGGTAGTGGCTCACGAAGACGAAGCTCGATCGGGCCGCGTAGGCCGAGATGCGATCGTTCGCCCGGCGCAGGGCTTCCCACTCGTCCTGGGTCGGCGGTAACCCGAAGCGCGCGGGCGCCAGGGTCGCGCCGGGGTCGATGAGGATCCCCGTGCGCCCGACCTCCACATACGTCGCCATCGATCGCACGCCGAGAGACTCGGCGGCCAGCGGGATGACCTTCATGTCCTACGGCGGAGGCGTCTTGGAACCCGTCATATGCAGCGGCCGCCGTCCACTTCGACACAGGTGCCCGTGATCATCGCGGCATCGTCGGAGGCGAGGAACACGGCCGTGCGCGCCAGGTCCTCCGGCTGGTTCAGACGCCCGAGTGGCACCGTGGCAACGTAGCGCGCACGCCCTTCGTCGTCCACCACGCGCTTGCCCATGAACGCCGGGAGCATCGGCGTCTCGGTCGCGACGGGCGCGATCGAGACGATGCGCACGCCGTGGCTCGCCGCCTCGAGCGCCAGGCTCTTCGTCAGGGTGACGACCGCTCCCTTCGACGCGGCGTACGCCTGCACACCGGGCCGGGGTCTGATCGCGGCGGTCGAAGCGGTGATCAGGAACACGCCGCGGCGCTGCTTCTTCATCACCGGCAGCGCGTACTTGGCCCCCAGCCAGACGCCCTTGACGTTGACCGCCATGATCCGGTCGAAGAGCGCCTCGTCGACATCCTCGACGTTCTCGGGCGACTGCGGGACGCCGGCGTTCGCGAAGAACACGTCGAGACTTCCCCACGCGGCCACCGCCTTCTCGACGATCATCTGATTGTCCGCTGCGCGCGTGACGTCGGCTCGTACCGCGAGCGCCTGGCCCCCGGCCCTCTCGATCTGCTCGACCGTCGCCTTCGCGCTCGCCTCGTTGAGGTCGACCACGACCACGCGGGCGCCTTCCTTCGCCATCGCCAGCGCCGAGGCGGCGCCGATACCCGAGCCCGCGCCGGTGATCACCGCGACCCTGCTATCGAGTCTCATGCTCGAGCCTCCAAGCGTCCGTCGTTACGAGCCCAGTTCGGCCATCGTACGAGCCGCCAGGCGATCGCCGGCGACCATGAGCGTCGTCACTCCCGAGGCGCGCCATTCGCCCAGAAGCTCGCGAACGCGCTCTCGCGGCCCGCAGAGCGCGACCTCGTCCACGAGCGCGTCGGGCACGGCCGCCTCGGCCTCGGCCTTCCGCCCGGCCAGATAGAGATCCTGGACTGTCCTCGCCGCTTCCTCGTAGCCATAGCGGCGGGCGATGTCGTTGTAGAAGTTCCGGCCGCGCGCCCCCATGCCGCCGACGTACAGTGCGAGCCGGGCCTTCACGCCGGCGCGGCAGGCCGCGACATCGTCACCCACGACGACCGCGACCATCGGCATGATGTCGAAGGCCGCCGGCGCGGTGCCGCGGGCGCGGAAGCCCGCGTCCAGCCACTCGCGGAACATCTTGATCCGGCGCACCGAGAAGAACGTCGGAATCCAGCCATCGGCGATCTCGGCCGCGAGCGCGACGTTCTTGGGACCGACCGCGGCGAGATAGATCGGAAGGTCCGGCCGGCCATGCAGGATCGACCTGAGCGGTTTGCCGAGGCCGCTGGCGTCGGCCCCGGCATACGGGATCTGATAGTAGTCGCCGCGGTGCTCGAGCGGCTTTTCCCGGCGGAGGATCGCCCGTACGATCGCGACGTACTCGCGCGTACGCTGGAGCGGCCGGCCGAATGCCTGACCGTGCCATCCCTCGACCACCTGAGGTCCCGACACGCCGAGCCCGAGCCGGAAGCGGCCGCCCGAGAGGCCGTCGAGCGTCATCGCGGTCATCGCCGTCGCGGCGGGTGTGCGCCCGGCCAGCTGCATGATCCCGGTGCCGACGTGGATGCGCGAGGTCAGCGCGGCGATCCACGCAACGGGTGTCACCGCGTCGGAGCCGTACGATTCGGCCGACCAGATCGAGTCGTAGCCGAGCCGCTCGACCTCCCGCACGAGGTCCATGTCGAGCGTCATGCGCGCTCCGGAGTAGCCCAGCGTAAGCGCGAGCCTCATGCGAGCCACTCCCGGAATAGAGGCGCGCGCCGCCCCGCGACGCCCCGACGGCCTGCGGCCACCGCGCGCCGCCCCGCGGCGCCCCCGTTCCATCGGAACCGGCTCAGCACGACCCGGCCGCGTTTGAACACGACGCCCTCCTGCTCCAGGCGGATCCGCTGCGTCACCATTCCCGTCATCCGCGAGCGACGGCTGATGCCGCCTTGCGAGTTGACGACGCGATGCCACGGAACCCCGTTGGCCTGGCTCATCACCCGCCCCACCGCGCGTGCCGAGCGAGGTTTCCCGGCCAGCGCCGCGAGCTGACCGTAGGTGGCCACGCGCCCGCGCGGGATTCGCGCGACGAGCGCGAGCACGGCCGCGTCGAAGCTCACGCCGACGCTGCGCCGGTCTGCAGCTCGTAGAGCCTCGCGTAGAGGCCACCGCGCCGCAGGAGCTCGGAGTGGGTGCCATCCTCGTGAACACGTCCCCGGTGCAGGACCAGGATGCGGTCGGCGGCGTGGACCGTCGAGAGTCGATGCGCGATCGTGATACTCGTTCGCCCCGCGAGAAGTCCAGTCATCGCCTGCCGGATGAGCGCTTCGGATTCGGGATCGACACTCGACGTCGCTTCGTCCAGGACGAGAACGCCCGGATTGTACACGAGGGCGCGGGCGATGGCCAGCAGCTGGCGCTGGCCGTGCGAGACGTTCGCCCCGCGCTCGCCCAGCATCTCGCCGAGCCCGCGCGGCAGCTCGGTGACGAAGCCGGCGCGCGAGGTCTCGATCGCGCGCGCGAGGTCCGCCGGCGACACCGCGCCGTCCGCGCCGAGCCGCAGATTGTCCTCGATGCTGCCCGCGAAGAGCACGCTGTCCTGGAAGATGATGCCGACGTGGCGCCGCAGGCTCGCCAGATCCCACTCGCGGACGTCGATGCCGTTCACCAGGACCCGCCCCTGGCGGACGTCGTATGACCGATTCAGCAAGCGGGCGCAGGTCGTCTTGCCCTCGCCGGTCGCGCCGACGATCGCCACCCGCTCGCCCGGCGCCACGCTGAACGAGCAGTCGCGCAGCACCCACTCGTCCCCGTCGTAGGCGAACCACACCGAGTCCAGCTCGACGGCGGGCGCACCCGAGCGCGCCGGGCGAGCGCGGGGCACCGCGGGCGACACGATCGCCGGGGTGCGGTCCAGGAGGCCGAAGATCCGTTCCGAGGACGCCATCGCCCACTGCATCACGGTGTACTTCGCGCCGAGGTCGCGGATGGGCAGGAAGAAGCGATTGGTGTACTGGATGAACGCGACCAGCGCCCCGAACGTCAGGGACTCGGCCACGATGCTGCGGCTGCCGTACCAGATCAGGAGCGCGAGCGCGACCGACCCGAGCGCCTCGACCACCGCGTAGAGCGAGGCCTCCCACCGCGTCGAGCGAAAGAGCGCTCGGCGATACTCGGTGTTGAGCCGGCGGAACCGTGCGCGCTCGTAGCGCTCGCGCACGAAGAGCTGCACCACCGTCATGCCCTGGAGCGACTCCTGCAGAAATCCGTTGAGGCGCGCCAGGCGCCGCCGGACCTCCCGGTAGGCGTCACGCGCGTTCAGGCGGAAGTAGACGGCCACGATCAGCAAGATCGGCATCATCGAGAACGTCACGAGGGCCAGGCGCCAGTCGATCCAGAGCATCACGGCCACGACAGCGGTCAGCGTGACGACGTCGGCCACGACGGCGAAGAGGCCGCTCGTGAACGCCTCGCTGACCGCCTCCACGTCGTGGAGCACGCGCGTCATCAAGCGGCCCACCGGGTTCTTGTCGAAGAACCGCGCCTCCAGCCGCAGGAGGTGATCGAAGATCGTCTCGCGCAAGTCGTGGATCACGCGCTGGCCGGTGAGCTGCATCAGGTAGGCTTCCACCGTTCTCAGCGCGTAGAGGACCGCGAGCACCGCGATGTAGAGCCCGCCGACCCGTGTCAGACCGACCCAGTCGGATCGCAAGATGTGCTCGTCGATGGCGACCTTCAACAGCCATGGCTGGGCGAGCTCGACGACGGCGACCAGGGGAAAGAGGACCAACGAGCCGGCGATGAGCCCTCGATGCGGGCGGGCGGCGTCCAGCAGCCGCGCGGCCAGCCGGCGGTCGAACGCGCGGCCGAGCTGTTCCTCGGCTTCGGGATCGTAGACCGACTCAGGCACGCGCGATCTCCTCCTCCAGCTGCTGGATGCGCCAGAGGCGAGCGTAGACGCCTCCCCGGCTCAGAAGCTCCTCGTGTCGGCCGCTCTCGATCACGCGTCCGGCCTCGAGGACGACGATGCGAGACGCCGTGCAGGCGGCGCGCAACCGGTGGGTCATCAGCAACACCGTGCGCCCGGCCAGCGCCCGACGGAGGTTCGCGAGGATCTCCTCCTCCTTCGCCGCGTCGACCGAGGCGAAGGCGTCGTCGAGCACGAGGACCGGCGGCGTGCCGGCCAGCGCGCGGGCCAGGGTCACTCGCTGGCGCTGGCCGCCCGACAGCGTCAGGCCGCGCTCGCCGACGACCGCGTCGAATCCCGCGGGGAACTGCTCGACTTCGTCGGCGACTGCGGCGACCGTCGCGGCCGCCTGGCGCTCGCCACCTCCCATGCCTTCGCGGCCGAGGGTGATGTTGTCGCCGATGGACCGCGAGAAGAGGAAGCCCTCCTGCGGCACGTACGCGATCCCGGCCCGGAGGGCGTCGAGCGAAAGCTCCGTCACGTCGCGTCCACCGAGGAACACCGTCCCGGGCGGCGGCTCCCAGAGCCGCGCCAGCAGAAGCCCGAGCGTCGACTTGCCGCTTCCGGTCGCGCCGACCACCGCCACCGTCTGGCCGGGCGCCACCTCGAAGCTCACGTCGCGGAGCGCCGGCTGACGGTCGCCGTACGCGAATGTGAGATGGGAGAACCGGATTGCTGGAGCGGCGGTTGTCGTCGCGGGAGTTGTTCTAGCGGGGGTTATCGTCGCGGGGTCCGTGAGGCCGGATTTGACCGAGGGTGGGCTGAGAACGACGCGACCCGGCTCCGTCACGCCCGTCCCACCCGTTACGGCAGCGCGCCCCGGCGAGGCGGCCTCGACGATCTCGAGGATGCGAGTCATCGAGGTCAGGCCGCGGCGCACGGTCGAGAGCGTCCAGCCGAGCGCCAGGGTGGGCCACGTGAGATAGGCCAGGTAACCGTTGAACGCCACGAGCGCGCCGAGAGTCAGCCGACCGTCCACGACGGCACGGCCTCCGGCCCAGAGCACGATCAGGGTCCCGATCCCGGCGATCAATCCCATCAGGGGCGAGAATCCAGCTTCGGTCCGCGCGAGCGCGAGACTCAGTCTGAGATATTCGCTGTTGGCCCGCCCGAAGTCGGCGCGGGCGCGCGGCTCGAGCGTGTACGCCCGCACCACGGACATGCCGGACACGTACTCCTGGACTCGCTCCGAGAGGACGCTGAGCTGGTTCTGGGCCGCCTCCGTCCGCTCGTTGACCTTCACGTTGAAGCGCCGGGCCAGGACGACCAGGATCGGAGAGGGCGCCAGCGACCACAGGGTCAGCCAGGGATCGACGGCGAGCATGGCGGCCAGCACCCCGACGAAGGCGAAGGTCGTCGAGACCAGGCTGATCGCGCCGAAGCCGAGGAGCGACCGCACCGCCGTGATGTCGCTCGTCGAGCGCGCCATCAGGTCGCCCGTCGAATGCCTGGCGTAGAAGCGCGGGGGAAACATCTGCAGCGCCGCGAAGAGGTCGCCGCGGATTTCCGACTCGATGCGCTGACACCCTCCGGTGATCGCGAAGCGCGAACCGAGCCGCGCCAGGCCGTTGAGGACGGCGGACGACGCGATCAGCGCGACGAAGTACCCCACCGGCGCCGAGGCCGCATCGGC
>QHSQ01000156.1 GCA_003221615.1 Candidatus Rokuibacteriota bacterium
TCGCGTTCCTGGCCGTGCTCGGCCTCGTCGCCGTGGCCGTCCCAGCGCGATTCATCGGTGAGCACTGCTTCAGCGTTCGAACACAGCCGAGCGAGCGTTCGCCCGAGATCGTGCGCGCCACGGCCGACCTGGGCGGCTATCTCCGCAACGGCTCGGCGACGTTCCTCACCTTGCCGGAGTGGTACGTCGTGTACAGCGCCGAGGAGTACGCGGCGTTCGTCAAATCACGAGCGCCGAGCCGGTTTCCCTACTTCGCCGCCATCGGACAGTACTGGCGCTACTACTCGGCGGCGTGTCGGGCCACCAAGCGCGTCTACGCGTTCGACGCGAGCACGCACCTGATCCTGGCGTTGACCGGTCTGGGGTTCTCGGTCGACAACACCATCAAGGGCTCCTACGAGAGCACCGTCGGCGTGGTCACGGAGGGGATCGGCTTCTACCACACCGAAGAGGACGTGTTCGCCCGACGAACCGCGCGCCAGTACGCGGAGCTCCTGCACACGGTCCCGTGGTACGACTTCCCCTTCGAGGGAAGGCTCGAGGCTCTCTGGAGAGAGACTCCGCTGTGGGGCCTCGACGTCATCCGGAAGTGGGAACGACGATTCTCCCTGAGCGCCGAATACTCGCTGAAGGCGACGTATGCGGGAATCATCCGGCTGGGCACCCACCCGGTCCAGCAACCGCAAGACCTGGTCATCCACGCCTGGATCGACGAGGCGCCCGATCGCATCTTCGACGACGACCGGATCCGCAAGATCAAGTCGGTGGACGCCCGGTCCTCGATCGTCACGATCCCACGCCACGAAGCCTTCACGCCGATCGTGATAGGGCTGGTGAAGCAGGGCGTGCGGTTCCGCGAGCTCGCCGGCAACGACGAAATTCTTCTGACCGCGATGGCGCCGAGCGCTCTCGATGTTCGGCTCGCCACGGCCGAGATCTTGCTGAAGGAGCCGCTCCTGACCAATCCGGGAGCAACGCGCATCGCGGCGAAAGCGCCCGTGGCCTCGCTGCGCGCGGTCCTGACCGAGTTGACGACCCGCGGCGCCACGATCGAACGCATCTACGACTACTGAGCAGGCTGCGGAAAAGGGCCCATCTGCTTCGTTGGCACCCTCGGCAGCACGCTCACCGTACAGAGAGTACGGCTCGCGTGCTGCCTTCGGGCGCCGCCTCGCAGCTGGGCCCTTTTTCGCAGCCTGCTAGAGGCGGGAGGCGATCAGGGCCCACGCGGAATCGGCGAGGGGTCGCGCGCGGCGGCCGCGCTCCTGGGCGTTCGGGTCGTTCGCGGTTCCCGCGACGACGCGTCCCATGATGCCCTGGGCGATCGCGGCCAGCCTGAACATGGCGAACGCCAGACAAAACTCCCAGTCGGCGATGGCGCCGCGTCCCGCCCGCCGACAGTAGTCGGCGACGTAGTCCGCCTCGCCCGGGATCCCGAGCTCGGTCAGGTCCTTGTCGGCGAGCCCTTCCCATTCACGCGTGAAGCGATAGGGCAAACAGAAGTAGGCGAGGTCGGCGAGCGGATGGCCGAGCGTCGAGAGCTCCCAGTCGAGCACGGCGACGACGCGGGGCTCGGTCGGATGGATGATCACGTTGCCGAGCCTGAAATCGCCGTGGACGAGCGTCGTCTCGTCACCGGCCGGGATGTGCTCGGGCAGCCACGGGATGAGTCGCTCCATCGACTCGATCTTCTCGGTCTCCGAGGCGCGGTACTGCTGGGTCCACCGGTGGATCTGGCGCGCGAAGTAGTTGCCCGGCCGCCCGAAGTCGGCGAGGCCGAGCGCCTGCCAGTCGGCGGTGTGCAGCCGCGCCAGCACGTCGATGAGCGATTCGTAGATCGCGTGGCGCTCGCGCGGCGTGACGCTCGGGATCGCCGGGTCGGTGACGATCCGTCCGTGCACACAATCCATGACGTAGAACGCGGTGCCGATGACCGAGTCGTCCTCGCACAGCACGAACGTCCGCGGCACGGGAAACCCGGCCTTGCCGAGCGCCGTGATGACCCGGTACTCACGATCGACGGCGTGCGCCGAGGGCAGGAGCTTGCCCGGCGGCTTCCGGCGCAGAACATACTCGCAGCCGCCGGCCGACACGTGATAGGTCGGATTCGACTGGCCACCGCGGAACTGGCGCACCTCGAGCGAGCCGCCGAAGCCTTCGACGTGGGCGCGCAGGTAACGTTCGAGCGCGGCGACGTCGAATCGGTGCGCTTCTTGGACCTCGGCGGTCTGCGCGATCATCTCGCTGCGTCTCCTCTCGGGCGCGCGTCAGTATCCCACAAAGTCAGTGGCCGTTACCGCGAACCGCCTCGCCCAGCGCCACCGCGAGATTGTGGCGGGCGCCGGTGAGACGTGGATGCACCGCGAGAGCGCGCCGGAACATCGCCGCCGCCTCGCGGTGGCGGCCGAGCGCCATGTAGCAGAGCCCGGCGCCCGACAGCGCGCCGAAGTGATGCGGGTTGCGCGTGAGCGTCCCCTCGCAGTCGGCGATCGAGCCCTCGTAGTTCTCGGCCACGTAGCGGACGGTCGCGCGCTTGTTCCACCCCTCGGCGAACGTGGGAGCCCGCGCGATCACCCGCGCGAAGATGGCCTCGGCGCCGCCGAAGTCCCGGCGCTCCATGACGGCCACGCCCTCGCGGAGGAGCGCGTCGATCTCGCGGTCGCCCGAGCGGTGCCACATCTCCCACAGCGCCGCCTCGGCGCGGGCCGCCGCGTTCGCGTCGCCTCCGAGCAGTGCCTTCAAGCCTTCGTCTTCGGTCATGTCGCCCCAAGCTTGCGTCGAGTCGGCGCCAAGAGCAAGATGGGCGTCTGTCATGACGGCGCGGTTCACCGGGAAGGTCGTGCTCATCACGGGGGGCGCGGGCGGCATCGGGCGGGCCGCCGCCGTACGCTTCGCGTCGGAGGGAGCGCGCGTGGTGCTCGTCGATCTCGCCGCGGCGACGCTTCGGCAGAGCGTGGCCGCCGTCGAGAAGGTCGACGGCGAGGTCCTCGCCGTGGACGCCGACGTGACCAGGCTCGCCGACGTCGAGCGCTACGCGAAGACGGCGGTCGACCGGTTCGGCACCATCGACGTCTTCTTCAACAACGCCGGCGTCCTCGGCGCACTGAAGCCGCTGGTCGACTACCCCGAAGAGACGTTCGACCGGGTGATCGCCGTCAACCTCAAGGCCGTCTGGCTCGGGATGAAGGTCGTCACGCCGCTGCTGCGCGCCCGCGGCGGCGGCGCGATCGTGAACACCGCCTCGATCGCGGGCCTGCGGGGCTCGCCGAACATCATCGCGTACACCGCGAGCAAGCACGCGGTCGTCGGGATGACGCGCGCCGCCTCGCTCGAGCTGGCGCGCCACAACATCCGCGTCAACGCCGTGTGCCCGGCGCCGATCGAGACACCGATGGCCCAACAGCTCGAGACCGAGATCAAGCGCCTGACCTCCTCCCTCGAGGCCGGCGGGCATCGCGTGATTCCGCTCGTGCGTCGGGCGCCGCGCCCTGACGAAGACGCGCTCGGCTGGGACCCAGCTTCGGGAGCCATCTCACCCGCCGGTCCGGCCGTCGGCGACGCGATCGTCCACCTCGCCGGCGAGAGCATCATGGGCGTCCGATGGACGTCGGCGAAGAAGCGGCGCATTCGCGAGAGCCGCACGACCGCCACTCGGCTCCTGGTCCAGACACTGACCCGGCTCGCGAAGCCGCCCGCTGTCCTCGTCTGCGCTTCGGGGATCGGCTACTACGGCAGCCGGGGAGACGAGATGCTGACCGAAGAGAGCCGGCCGGGCACGGGCTTTCTGGCCGAGGTTGGTCGGGACTGGGAAGCCGCCACAGCCCCGGCGATCGCCCAGGGGATACGCGTGGTGAACCTGAGGCTGGGCGTCGTGCTGAGCGAACACGGCGGCGCGCTCGCCAAGATGCTGACACCGTTTCGACTGGGCATGGGCGGCGTCATCGGCGACGGCGCGCAGTGGATGAGCTGGATCGCCCTCGACGACGTGGTGGGTGCGATCCGCCACGCGCTCGCGACCGATGCCCTTCGCGGACCCGTGAACGCTGTCGCACCTGCGCCCGTGACCAACGCCGAGTTCACCCGCGCCTTGGGCCGCGTGCTCGAGCGCCCCACCCTGGTGCCTCTGCCCGCGTTCGCCGCGCGGCTCGCCCTGGGAGAGATGGCCGACGAGTTACTGCTGACTAGCCAGCGCGTCGTGCCCGCGCGGCTTCAGGCGAGTGGCTACAGGTTCCGCTATACGACCCTCGAGGGTGCGCTTCGCGGCGTGCTGGCTCGGTAGCCTCAGCGGACGGTGACCGTGAACGAGAGCTGTCGCCCGGGCGGCGCGTCAGATTCCCATGGAAGGCAGTAGTCGAAGCGCAGGGTCTGCCGCCCCTTCCGCGCCAGCGAGAATCGCCAGATCTCGATGCCAGGCGCGCCCATACCGGCGCCCGCTGGATTTCGCTCGACTGCCGGCGGACCCTCCAGCTTCAGCACGTCGGCCGGCGCGGCGGCGAGCGACCATCGATAACCCGTCGCCGGATTGCTCGGCAGACGGACGAGCAGCCCCTGATCCGACCGGAGCTCGATCGTGCGTCCGGCGCTCTCCGGCGTGATCGTCACCAATCCTCCCCCAGGGGATTCGCGGAGCGCGATCGAGGAGCACGCCGCCAGCAGGAAGAGCAGGACCGTCGACGCGGTGAGCGCACCGACGCGCTCGAGGTGGTCGCACGATCGGGGGTGGAGAGTGCGCGCCCGGCGGATCAGAGGCGCGGCAGGCGCGAGGGCTCGGCGCAGGCGCGCTCGACCTCGTCCACCGTCTTCGGGGTGCCCGCGGTGAGGACGTCGCAGCCGGAATCAGTGATCAGCACGTCGTCCTCGATGCGGATGCCGATGCCCCGCAGCTCGCGCGGGACGGCGTGCGTGATCTTCTCGGCCTTCGCCTTCTCTTCCTCCTCGATCTTCCTGGCGGCGCCGGCGCCAAGTCGAAGGCGGCGCTCCCACGACTCGTCCTCGTTGTACTCGCGCAGGTGGAACGTCGCCGTCTCGCGCTCGGGGTCGAAGTAGAGCCCGGGCTCGACCGTCAGCACCATGCCGGGCTCGAGCACGCGCGACTTGCGGTCGATCCGATAGTCGCCGACGTCGTGCACGTCCATGCCGAGCCAGTGCCCGGTGCCGTGCATGTAGAACTCGCGGTAGTGGTGCATCGCGAGCGACTCGTCGACCCCTCGCGGCAGCGCGCCGAGCGCCACGAGCCCCTCGGTCAGCACGCGCCGCGCCGCCTCGTGCACCGCCTCGTAGCGGTGGCCCGGACGCGCGGCCGCGATGCCGGCCAGCTGCGCGCGCAGCACGATCTCATAGACCGCCCGCTGGGCGACGGTGAAGCGCCCGTTGACCGGGAACGTGCGCGTGATGTCGGCCGAGTGATAACCCCACTCGCAGCCGGCATCGATCAGGAGCAGGTCGCCGTCCTCCATCTTCCGGTTGTTCTCGCTGTAGTGGAGGATGCACGCGTTGGCGCCCGAGGCCACGATTGACGGATAGCCGTTGCGCGGCGAGCCGCTCACGCGGAACACGTGCTCGAGCGCCGCCTGCACCTGGTACTCGTAGAGCCCGGGCCGCGCGTACCGCATCGCCTCGATGTGCGCGTCACGGCTGATCTCGCAGGCGCGGCGATGGCGCATGAGCTCGGCGGGCGAGCGGCGCAGCCGCAGCTCGTTCAGGATCGGGCCGGGGTCCTCGATCCGGACCGGCGCCGCATAGCCGCGGGCGCGCGCGGCCCGCAGATCGCCGACCAGCCGCGTGACCCGGCCGTCGAAGCCGCCGCTACCCAGGCGGTAGAAGATCGCCGGCCGGTCGACCATGTATTCGCGGAGCTTGGCGTCGAGCCGGTCGATCGTGTAGGCGGCGTCCGCGCCATAGGTCGCAATCGCGCCCTCGACACCCGCGCGGCGGCCGTTCCAGATCTCCATCTCGCGGTCGCGGGGCCGCACGAAGAGCACGAAGCGCTCCTTGGCGTCTGCCGGGTTGAATACGGCGACGGCGTCGGGCTCGTCGAACCCGGTCAGGAAGAAGAAATCGGAGGCCTGGCGGAACTCGTAGTTGACGTCCCCGTTGCGCTGGATCTCGCGGGCACCGGGGATGATCGCCAGGCCATCTCCGATGGCCGCCGCGAATCGCTGCCGCCGCTCGACGAAGGGGGCTGGATCGAATGGGCTCATCGGCGCAATAATACAACGGCGAAGGGGGAGCGTCCCATGCACGTTGGAATGGCGGCCGTGTTCCAGAACCCGGGCAAGGCGCGATCGGACCGGGAAGTCTATCGAAACGAGCTCAAGCTGGCCGACCTCGCCGAGCCGCTCGGCTTCGAGTCGATCTGGGGTGTCGAGCATCACTTCACCGACTACACGATGTGCCCGGACGTCCTGCAATTCCTGACGTACATGGCCGGCCGCACCGAGCGCGCGCGCCTGGGCTCGATGGTGGTGGTGCTTCCGTGGCACGACCCGATGCGCGTGGCCGAGGAAGTGGCGATGCTCGACAATATTTCAGGCGGCCGGCTCATCCTGGGACTCGGGCGCGGCGCCGGCAAGGTGGAGTTCGACGGGTTCCGGCTCTCGATGGACGAGTCACGCCAGCGCTTCGTGGAGTCCGCCGAGATGCTCCTGCGCGGGCTCGAGACGGGCCATTGCGAGTACGACGGCACCTTCGTCAAGCAGCCGCGTGCGGCGATCCGACCGGCGCCCTTCAAGTCGTTCCGCGGCCGCACCTACGCCGCGGCCGTCTCGCCCGAGTCGCTGCCGGTCATGGCCAAGCTCGGCGTCGGGATCCTCATCATTCCGCAGAAGCCCTGGAAAGAGGTCGCGAAAGAGCTCGAGACCTATCGCTCGATCTATCGAGACGTGAACGGCATCGATGCCCCGCCGCCGGTCTCCGCCGGCTGGACGTTCTGCGACGCGAGCCCGGCACGCGCCGAGGAGATGGCGCGCCGCTTCATCGGCGGCTACTACCAGACCGTGCTCGACCACTATCACTTCGAGGGCGATCACCTCGCCCACACGAAGGGCTACGAGTACTACGGCAAGATGGCCGAGAAGATCGCGCAGTACGGCACGGACACCGTGATCGACTATTTCATGAACTTGCAAGTGTGGGGCACGCCGGAGCAGTGCTACGAGAAGATCCTCGACATCCACGCGCGCACCGGCAACAGCCACTACATCGGTGTCTTCAGCTATGCGGGGATGCCGTACGAGGACGCCGAGGCCAACATGCGTCTCTTCGCGCGCGAGGTCATGCCTGCGCTCAAGAAGCTCGACGTCGAGGCGCCGGCCGGTGCGCGCGTGCCGGTGGCGTCACGTGCGGGCCAGCCCGGGGACGTGGGGCTCCTCGGCTCATGACCACCCCGCTCAGCGTCTACCTGCCGTTCAACATCGACTGCCTGCGCGGCGCGTTCGTTCCGGCCAAGCGGGGGACGAAGCCGCCGAGCGAGCGCGGCAACTGGCTCATCATCCAGGACCAGAAGCTCATCGTCGTTCCGGACGGCGACAGGTTCCGCCTGCCGGCGGGCGGGCGCCCGGCCAAGCTCGACGGCGCGCTCGGCGAGCCCATCTGGCTCGGCACGCTCCGCGGTGACACCGAGTGCTGGGTGGCCTCGCTTCCCAAGGACGCCGTCGTCCCGGACGAATTCCAGCGCGAGACGCTCGTGCCGATGGCGGGCACGCGTCTGCCCGACGATCTCCTCTCGCTCGGCGGGATGGCCATGCAGGCCCTCTGGTGGGAGTCGACGAGCGGCTTCTGCCCTCGCTGCGGCAATCCTACCGAACGCCTGCCCGGTGAGTGGGGCAAGCTGTGTCCGAAGTGCAAATACGAACACTACCCCCACCTGCACCCGGCGGTCATCGTGGTGGTGCGCGACGGCGACCGCGTGCTGCTCGCCCGCAAGGCCATCTGGGCGCCCGGCCGCTACGCGCTCGTGGCCGGCTTCGTGGACAACGGCGAATCGCTCGAGGGCTGCGTCGCGCGCGAGGTGAAGGAAGAGGTTGGCGTCGACGTGAAGGACATCCGGTACGTCGGGAGCCAGAACTGGCCCTTCCCGAGTCAGCTGATGGTCGGCTTCGTCGCCACCTACGCCGGCGGCGAGATCAAGGTGGACGCCGAGGAGCTGGAAGACGCGCGCTGGTTTCCGAGCTCGAATCTCCCCAGCCTGCCCTCACGCCACAGCATCTCGCGCTTCCTGATCGACAACTTCGCGCGCTGACCTTCCCGGGGGAGGAGCCGTGGTCACCTGCTACCTCCGCTACATCATCGATCCCCCACAAGCTCGCCGAGTTCGAGAAGTACTGCCGCATGATCGCGCCGCTGCCCGTGAAATACGGCGGCACCGACCACGGCACGTTTCTCCCGCACGAGGGTCCCAACAACGTCGCGGTATGGCTCTTCAGCTTTCCGTCGCTCGGCGAATACGAGCGGTACCGCACCGCCGTCAAGCAAGACGAGGTCGCGGTTGCGGCCTGGCGTTTTGCGGAGGAGACTCGGTATGTGGTGAGCTTCGAGCGGAGCTTCATGCGTCCGCTGCCCGACTGAGCGCAAGGCGCGGCGGCCGCGATTCGATCCGATCGGGCGTTCGTGTGCAGAAGGAGGCGCCCATGCCGAATCGAGTGAGGGTCAATCTCGCCAATCCCGCGGAGCTCCTCGAGCTTCCCGGCATCGGCCCCGAACAGGCCCGGGCCATTCTCATGTTTCGTGCCGAGCACGGGCCCATCCAGGATGCGAATCAGCTCGCCGCGATCCTACGCGCGTGGCCCGTGGCCGACGCGATCTGGGAACGCGTCGAGTTCGATCCCGCCGAGGGCACCGCGCCCGAGGCACCCGGCGCCTAAGCTCGGCGCCGCACGTTCGGTGGCGAATCCGTCGTGCCGGGCGTCTAATCACTCACCGGCACTACGCGTCGACGCGTGGTGTCGTCAAAGGAGGTCACCATGGTGATCCGCATTACCTGGGGCAAGCTTCGGGCAGGAGCGTGGGGCGAGTTCGAGCGTACCTACCGCGAGAATGTCCTCACCAAGGGCAAGGGGCTCAAAGGGCTACGCGGTCGCTGGCTGGCCCAGGATGCAGGCGACAAGGACACCGGCTTCGCCGTGAGCCTGTGGGACAACCCGGCGGACATGCAGGCTTACGAACAGAGCCCTCTCTACCGGGAGATCATGGCTCCGCTCCAACCGTTCTTCGTCGGTGAGTACAAGACCTATCGCTGCGACGTGAAATACACCGATATTTAGGATGGGGGGCCTGGACGGGCCCCCAAACCCCCCGCGCTCGGAGACGCCCCGGCACAGCCGGGGCGCCCCTCGATGTCGCGGTGGAATCAGGCCGAGGCGGCGCCGGCGGGCACGGGCAGGACGGCGCCGCACTTCTTGCACGTCCGCTGCGCCGTGCTCGCGTTGAACTTCTTGATGGCGTCGAGCAGCTCCACCTCGATGTTGGTGACCGAGAACGTGGTCTCGTGGAGCTTGGCGCCACATCCCTCGCAAAACCACGCGAGCCCGTCGCGCTCGTCGGGCCGGCGCTTGCGCTCGATGACGAGCCCCCAGGTGTCCGCCGGGCGGATGGGACAATGCGGAGTACCGGCGCGGCAGAGCATCGCTTCGCCCTCGCGCACCGTGATGTCGCGCGGGGAGCCGTCGGCGTCGATGCACCGCACCGTGATGTCGCCTTTCAGCTGATAGAAGATCTCGTCGCCCGGATCGATGTGAAAATCGTTCCGCGCGTTCGGCCCGCGCACGATCTGATAGATGAACTCGCTCTCCGGGAACACTTCCTTGTTGGCCACCGGCCCGCTGAACAGCGTCTTGTGCTCCTCGATCCACTTCATCAGGTGAACCGGCGCAATGTTCGCCATCATTCCTCCACGCTAGCGTTGAACTTCGGCGACCCACGCGGTCGTCCGCCCGCCGACCGTCAGATAGCGGATGCGCTCGCCGCGCACCGTCACCGGGCTCTGCACGCGTTTGCTCCAGCGAGTATGGAAGAGCCACTTCGGCGGGAACCGGTCGCTGTCGGCGCCGACGCGGACCGCCGTGCCCACCACCGAGCGCAGCCGGGCGCGGAGCCGCGCGATCTCCGCCCGCGTCAGGGTGTTGGTGCGCCGACGCGGATCGATGCGCGCCTGGTAGAGCACCTCGTCGGCGATCCAGTTGCCGACGCCGGCCGAGAACGACTGATCCAGCAGCACCGCCTTCACGGGCGCCGCGCGCGCGCCGAAGAGCTCGGCGAGCCGACCGAGCGGCGGCAGGTCGTGGAGCGCGTCGAAGCCGAGCAGGCTGATCGGCGGCTCCGCCCGCGGATCGTGACGCAGGCGCACTCGGCCGAGCCGCCTGGCATCGTGGAACACGATTTCACCGCCGTCGTCGAGTCCAAGGTGCAGCTTGAGGAAGCGCGGCGGCCACTGGCCCTCGTGCGCGCGCCGGCCCTCCATCACGAGCTTGTTGCGACGGCGGCCGCGCACCTCGATCCCGCCGGACATTCCGAAGTGAAAGCTGGGCCAGGGCCGGCGGTCGAGCTCGAGCCAGAGATGCTTGCCGTGGCGGTGCGCCGCAACGATACGGCGTCCGAGTAGAGACCGCCGCACGTGGTACGCTTCGGCCCTAACTCGATTGACGTAGCGCGCTCGTGGCCGTCGTGGGCAGCCGGGGGGTGGGCCCCGCGTGAACAGGACGATCGCTCCGCCGGCACTGGACGCCGCTATCAGGTGAGGAGCCGTCGATGGCACGGATGACCGGTGGTGAAGCAATCGTGAAGGCGCTCGCCCGCGAGGGCGTGAAGGTCGCGTTCGGGCTGCCGGGCGTGCAGCTCTACGGCATCGTCACCGCGTTTCGCGACGAGCCGATGCGTTTCATCACCGTGCGTCACGAGGGCTCGTCGACCTACATGGCCGACGGCTATGCGCGCGCCGGCGGCGGCGTCGGCGTCGCGGTGGCCGTGCCCGGGCCCGGGCTCCTCAACGCCTCGGCCGGCCTCAACACCGCGTACTCCGCCTCGTCACCCGTCTTGTTGATCGCGGGACAGGTCCCGCGTCATCAGATCGGCAAGAAGATCGGCGTGCTCCACGAGCTCGACAACCAGCTCGACGCCATCGCGGGCTCGACGAAGTGGCGGCAGACCATCATGCAGGTCGCCGATGCGCCCCGCATTGTGCACGAAGCCTTCGTGCAGCTTCGAAGCGGCCGCCCGCGGCCCGTGGCCATCGACATGCCGTGGGACACGATGGAGGAAGAGGTCGACGTGACCCTGCCGGCGGTCGACCCGCACGCGGCACGCGCCGCGGCGCCCGCGGCCGACATCGACCGCGCGGCGGAAGCGCTACTGCGCGCGCAACGGGTCGCGATCTACGCGGGCGGGGGCGTCAATCTCTCGGGCGCTCACGCGGCGCTCGCCGCCGTCGCCGAGCACCTGCAGGCGGGCGTCGTCGAGACGGCCGAGGGCAAGGGCGCCATCAGCGACGCCAGCGACCTCTCGTTAGGCGCCGGGCTCTTCCCGAAAAGCCCGCTGCGCCGCTACCTCGACGCGGCCGACGTCGTCCTCGTCGTCGGCAGCCGGTGCGCCGCGGCGATGTTCCAGCCCGCGCAGCAGGTGCTCCAGATCGATGCCGACCCCGATGAGATCGGGCGGAATCACACGAAGACCTCCGGGCTCGTCGGTGATGCGAAGGCCACGCTCGAGGCCCTGCTCGAGCGGCTTCGCGCCGGCGGCAAGCCCCGCGCCTCGCAGAAGGCCGAGCGCGAGAAGATTCGCGACGAGGTCGCCGGCTTCATGACGCAGGAGCCGAACTCGTCGATCCTGAGATCGCTGCGCCAGGGCATCCCCCAGGACTCCACCGTCATCGCCGGCATGACGCAGATCGGCTACTTCTCGCGCCCGTTCTTCCCGGTGTACCATCCGCGCACGTACATCACGTCGTCGTATTCCGGCAACCTCGGGTTCGAATATCCGACTGCGCTCGGCGCCAAGGTGGCCACCCCCAATCGCCCGGTAGTCATGATCGCGGGCGACGGGGGCTTCCTCTATTACGCGCAGGAGATGGCGACGGCCGTCCAGCAAGGGATCAACGTCGTCGCGGTCGTCTTCAACGACAACGCCTACGGTAACGTGGCACGCGACCTCGACGAGCACTGGGGCGGAAAGTTCGGGGCGGAGCTCCACAACCCCGACTTCGTCCGCCTCGCCGAGGCGTACGGCGCCGTGGGCCGGCGCGCGAAGGAACCGGCCGAGGTGGGCACGCTCGTCGCCGACGCGATCCAGATGGACCGGCCCGTGCTGATCGAGGTGCCGGTGGGGCGGATGGCGAGGCCGGTGTTCTTCTCGGCGCTCAAGACCCTGCCGCGCTACCAGCACTGAGGGCCGCGCGGGCTCGGTGATCGACTAAGGAGAGGACGATGGAATTCGAGTACTCGAAGAAGACCAAGATGTACATGGAGCAGCTCACGGACTTCATGACCAAGTACATCTACCCGAACGAGAAGGTCTTCCACGACCAGCTCAGCACGGCGCCCACGCGCTGGCAGATTCCTCCGATCATGGAGGAGCTCAAGGCGACCGCGCGCGAGCGCGGCCTCTGGAACCTCTTCCTGCCGGAGAGTGAGCGCGGAGCCGGGCTCACCAACCTCGAGTACGCGCCGCTCTGCGAGATCATGGGCCGCTCGCCGATCGCGCCGGAGGCGTTCAACTGCTCGGCGCCCGACACCGGCAACATGGAGACGATCGAGCGCTACGGCACCGAGGCCCAGAAGCAGCAGTGGCTGGTGCCGCTGCTCGAGGGCAAGATCCGCTCGGCGTTCATCATGACCGAGCCGAAGGTGGCCTCGTCGGATGCCACGAACATCGAGTCGTCGATCGTCCGCGACGGCGAGTCCTACGTCATCAACGGCCACAAGTGGTGGAGCTCGGGCATCGGCGACCCCCGCTGCAAGATCCTCATCTTCATGGGCAAGACCGACGCGAAGAACCCGGATCGCTACAAGCAGCAGTCGATGATCCTGGTGCCGCGCGACACCCCGGGCATCAAGGTCTTGAGAATGCTGACCGTGTTCGGCTACGACGACGCGCCCCACGGCCACGGCGAGGTGCTCTTCGAGAACGTCCGCGTACCGGCCTCTAACATCCTGCTGGGCGAGGGCCGCGGCTTCGAGATTGCCCAGGGGCGCCTGGGCCCCGGCCGCATCCACCACTGCATGCGCCAGATCGGCGTCGCCGAGCGGGCGCTCGAGCTCATGTGCAAGCGCTCGCAGAACCGGGTGGCGTTCGGCAAACGGCTGGCCGAGAACGACATCACGCTCGAGCGCATCGCGCAGTCGCGGATCGAGATCGACCAGGCGCGACTGCTCGTCCTGCACGCGGCCTACATGATGGACACCGTCGGCAACAAGGCCGCCAAGCAGGCGATCGCCGAGATCAAGGTGGCCGTGCCCAATATGACCCTCGCGGTCGTCGAGCGCGCGATGCAGCTCCACGGCGGCGGCGGCGTGAGCCAGGAGTTTCCGCTGGCCTCGATGTGGGCCCACTCGCGCACGTTGCGCTTCGCCGACGGGCCGGACGAAGTGCATCGCCGTCAGATCGGCCGGCTGGAGCTCCGCAAGCACGGTTGAGCGGCGCGCAGCGGATCGTCGCCGGTCTGGAGGCCGCCGGGGTCACCGTGGCGGCCTCGGTGCCCGACACCTGGATCGGCAAGCTAATGGCGGCGGTGCGCGAGTCCACGAAGATCCGCGCCGTCGACGCCGCGCGCGAGGAGGAAGCGGTGGCGATCGCCTGCGGCGCCGGGCTCGCGGGCGGCCGCGGCGCGGTGCTGATCCAGAACGCCGGGCTCTTCAACTGCGGCGGCGTCCTCGCCGGGCTCGTGGATCTCTACCGGATCCCGTGCTTCTTCGTCGTGTCCTATCGCGGCGACGCGCGCGATCCGGTGTACTACCACGAGCCCAAGGGCCGGGTGACCGAACCCACCCTGTCGGCGTGGCGGCTGCCTTACGCGATCGCCGACCGGACCACGGATCTCGTGGGCCAGGTCGCCCAGGGCGTGGAGCGGGCCGTCGAATCGCGCGGGGCCTCCGTGCTCCTGATCACCGGCGAGGATCTCGCGTGACCTCGCGCAAGCCCCTGCTCGAGGCGCTGGTCGCGATGCTCACACACGACGACGTCCTCGTCTCGTGTCTCGGCGCCAACTCGCGCTACTTGCCTCATCTCGCGGTGCCGGCGCCCGTCTTCGCGCTGTGCGATTCGATGGGGGCGGCGATCCCGCTGGCGCTCGGGATGGCGCTGCAGCGCCCCGACCGGCACGTGATCGCCCTCGAAGGCGACGGCTCGCTGTTGATGTGCCCGAACGTTCTCGCCACCGTCGCCGCCGCGCGCCCCGCGAACCTGACGGCGCTCCTGTGGGTCAACGGTCACTACGAGTCCTCGGGTGGTCAGCGGCTGCCCTCGGCGCCGGTCGACTGGCCCGCTCTCGCGACGGGATTCGGGATCGCGCACGTCGAGCGGGTCGGCGATGTCGCCTCCCTTCGCACGGCGTTCCCGCGGGCTCGCGCGGCGCAGGAGCCGGCGTTGCTCGTCGTCGACGTCGCGTTCGATCCGAACGAGCCGATCCCTCCCTACTCCGAGCGCCCCGACGCGATTCGGGCTCGGTTCCGGATCCCATGACCGTCGAGGCCGTGCGTGTCGGCGTCGACGTGGGCGGCACCTTCACCGATCTCGTCGCCTGCGACGCCGCGGGACGGACGAGCGCCCTCAAGGTGCCGACGACCCCCGCCAATCCGGCCGGAGGCCTCCTCAACGGCCTGACCGCGATCGGCCGCGCGGCCGGCCGGTGCGCCTCGCTCGCCCACGGGACCACGCTCGTCACCAACGCGATCGTCGAGCACAAGGTCGGCGCGGTCGGCCTCGTCACCACGCGGGGCTTCCGCGACGTGCTCGAGATCGGCCGCATGAACCGTCCGCATCTCTACCGGATCGATCTGCCGGCCAAGCCCGAGCCCCTCGTGCCGCGCCGGCTTCGCGCCGAGGTGGGCGAGCGCGTCGGGCCCGACGGCTCGGTGCTGGCGCCGCTCGATCTCGGCGAAGTGCCCGCCATCATCGAGCGGTTCCGGCGCCAGGGCGTCGAGAGCGTGGCGATCTGTCTCCTCCACGCGTATGCAAACCCGGCGCACGAGCAGGCGCTGCGGCGAGCGATCGCCGCGCATTTCCCCTACGTGTCGGTTTCGAGCGAGATCAACGCCGAGTTCCGGGAATACGAGCGCACGTGCACGACGGTGCTCAACGCGGCGGTGATGCCGCTGGCCGCGCGTTACGTCGACGACCTGGTGGCGCGCCTCGCGGCGAAGACCGGCGCGATTCCGATTCATCTCCTTCACTCGGCCGGCGGCATGATGTCGGTCGATGCCGCCCGGGCGCGCCCACTGACAATGGCCATGTCGGGCCCCGCCGCGGGCGTGGCGGCGGCCGCGCATCTGGCCCGCGCGCTCGAGCTGCCGCGCGCGCTCGCGTTCGACATGGGCGGCACGACCACGGACGTTTGCCTCATCGCCGACGGCGTGCCGGAGACGGCGCGCCAGAGGAAGCTCGGCGACTATCCGGTCCGGCTGCCCGCGGTGGCCGTCGAGTCGATCGGCGCCGGCGGCGGCTCGATCGCCTGGGTCGACGCGACCGGCGCCCTGAAGGTCGGGCCGCGCAGCGCCGGCGCCGTCCCCGGACCCGCGTGCTACGGGCTCGGCGGCACCGAGCCGACCGTGAGCGACGCCAACCTGATCCTCGGCTATCTGAACCCGGAGCGGATCTACGGCGGCTCGATCCGCCTCGAGCGCGCGCGGGCCGAGCGGGCGCTCGAGCCGATCCAGCGCCGCTTCGGCCTCTCGCTCCTCGACGCGGCCCACGCCGTCGTCGAGGTCGCCAACGCCAACATGCAGCGGGCGCTCCGGCTGGTCTCGGTGCAGCGCGGCTACGATCTGCGCGAGTTCACGCTGATCGCGTACGGCGGCGCCGGTCCCGTCCACGCCGGAGCCCTCGCGCGCGAGGCCGGGATCGCGCGGATCGTCGTGCCGGCGCACTCCGGCGCCTTCTCGGCGCTCGGCTGTCTGGTCTCACCGCTGCGCTACGACGCGGTGCAGACTCACCGGATGCGGCTGGAAGCGTGGGATGGAAAGGTCGTGGCCGATCGCCTGCGCGGGCTCGAGTCGCAGTGCCTGACGCCGTTGCTCGACGAGGGCCACCCGGCCGAGCGCGTGATCGTCAAGCGGAGCGCGGACCTTCGTTACGCCGGTCAGAACTACGAGCTCGAGGTGGACTACGACGGCGGCACCCCCGACGCGCTCCGGTCAGCGTTCGAGCGCCGCCACCAGCAGCTCTACGGCTATGCGACGGGCGAGAGCGTCGAATGCGTCAACCTGCGTGTGACCGCGCAGCTCGTCGGCGACGCCCTCGCGCTCGGCGCGAACGGCGCCGTCGGCCCCGCCCCAGCCGTCGGCGAGCTCCGCGCGTACTTCCGCGGCAGCGGGACGCTCGCGATGCCGCGCTACGAGCGCGGCGCGTTGTCGCCGGATCACGCGGTCGCGGGCCCTGCGCTGGTCGAGGACGAATGGTCGACGACGCTCGTGTATCCGCGCCAGCGCTGTCGGGCCGATCGTCTGGGCAATCTGCTGATCGAGGTCGGGTCGTGACCTTGCATCCCGCGACGCTCGAGGTCGTCCGCAATGCGCTCTACGCGATCGCCGAGGAGATGAGCGTGATCGTCATGCGCTCGGCGCGCTCGCCGCTCCTCAAGGAGGCGGGCGATCTCTCCTCGGCGCTCACCGACGCCGACGGGCGGCTCATCGCCCAGGGCCGCGACATCCCGATCCACCTGGGCGTGATGGGCTTCACGGTGAAGGAGTTCCTCAAGCGCGTGCCGAAGGAGCGCCTGCGTGATGGCGACGTGTGGTTCCTCAACCTTCCCGAAGTCGGCGGCAACCACCTGCCCGACGTCAAGGCCCTGCGCCCGGTCTTCGTCGGCGGCCGGCTGGTCGCCTTCGCGATCAACCTGGCCCACTGGGCCGACATCGGCGGCGCCGTGCCGGGCAGTTACGTGCCGTGGGCGACCGAGTCATACCAGGAAGGGCTCCGGATCGCGCCGCTTCGCCTCTTCTCGGCCGAGGGCCCCGAGCGCCACGCGATCGATTTCGTGCTCGCCAACTTGCGCGGAAGCCAGGAGCGCGAGGGAGACATCTTTGCCCAGTTCGCCGCCAACGACGTCGCCGCGAGGCGGCTCGAGGAGCTCTACGCGCATCATGGCGCCGAGACGATCGACGCCTGCTTCGAGCGACTGCACGACGAGTCGGAGACGCAGATGCGCGCGGCGATCCGCGCGCTTCCCGACGGCGTCTGGGAGGGCGAGGACTGGGTCGACGACGACGGCGTCGACGACAAGCCGATCCGCATCCGCGTGCGAGTCGAGATCGTGGGGGACGAAGCTCGCTTCGACTTCACCGGCACCTCGCCCCAGGTGCGCGGGCCGGTGAACACGACGTACTACATCGCCTGCTCGGCGGTCTATTACGCGATGAAGGCGCTGGTGGCGCCGGACGTCCCGCCGAACGACGGCTGCTACCGGCCGCTGCACGTCCTGGTGCCGCCGCGCAGCGTGCTGAGCGCTGATCCCGATCGCCCCGTCGTGGGCGGCAATCACGAGACCTGTCAGCGCATCGTCGACGCCATCGTGAAGGCGCTGGCACCTGCCCTGCCCGATCGCGTCTCCGCGGGAGGGCCGACGACGTCCGGCGTCTTGATCTTCGGCTCGCGTCAGCCCGACGGTCGCTGGTCGATCCTCTACGAGGTGCACGGCGGCGGGGAGGGCGCAACCTCGGCGAAAGACGGCGCCTCGGCGGTGCGGGTGCACATGTCGAACGTCATGAACACGCCGATCGAGGTCATCGAGGGCGAGTACCCGATCATGATCGAGGAGCAGGCGCTACGCCTCGGCTCCGGCGGCGATGGCGCCCATCGCGGCGGCCTCGGATTCCGTCGCGCCTATCGCGTCCTGGCTCCGGAGGTCACGCTCACGAGCATGCTCGACCGCCGCGTCGTGCCGCCGTACGGCCTCGCCGGCGGCCTGGATGCGGCGCCCTTCCGGATCACCTTGAATCCAGGGCCGCGCGAGCGCGTGATCCGCGGCAAGGAGACGGTGCGCCTGGCCGCCAACGACCTCGTCGTGATCGAGACGTGTGGCGGCGGCGGCTACGGTCCTCCGGCCGAGCGGTCGGCCGAGCTCCGGGCGCGTGACCGCGAGGAGGGAGACGCTTCATGAAGCTCGCCGATCGGATCGCCGTCGTCACCGGGGCCGCGAAGGGCATGGGCCGCGATATCTGCCTCACGCTCGCCCGGGAGGGCGCAAATCTGACAATCGCCGCCCGCGAGGTTGGTCCGCTCGAGGCGCTCGGAGTGGAAATCAGCGCGATCGGCCGCAGGGCGATCGCCGTCCCCACTGACGTGACGGACGAGCCGGCCGTCGAGCGGCTGGTCGCGCGCGCCCGCGAGACGTTCGGCCGCATCGACATCCTCGTCAACGCCGCCGGCGTCACCGGCCCGATCGAGACCCCGGTGTGGGAGATCAAGGCCGACGACTTCGACCACGTGATCGCGGTGAACCTGCGCGGCACGTTCCTGCCGACCAAGCACGTGCTGCCGGCGATGATCAAGCAGCGCTACGGCAAGATCGTGAACATCAGCGGCACCTCGGGGCTTCGCGGCTACAAGTACCGCGCGGCATATTCGTCGTCGAAGTGGGCTCTTCGCGGCTTCACCCGCACCGTCGCGCTGGAGGCCGGCCCGCACAACATCAACGTCAACGCGCTGCACCCGGGCATCGTGGGCGGCGACCGCATGGACAAGCTCTGTCGCGAGAAGGCCAAGAAGCGCGGCTGGACGCCCGAGCAGGTGTACGAGGAGTACGTCGACGAGATGGCCCTCAAGCGCGTCACCATCGCGCAGGACATCGCCAACGCCGTGCTCTTCCTCGTCTCCGACGACTCGTCGAACATGACAGGGCAGTCGGTCACGGTCGACGGCGGCTGGGACGTCTAGGTGCTCGGAGCATGATGATGTTCACGATCCCGGGGCTCCTCCTCGTCGTCGCCTGCCTCACCGCCACGACCGCGCACGCTCAGTTCGGGGTTCCGTGGCGTCACGCTCCGACGCTTGTCGCCATCAGCAGTGCCGACGACGATCCGCGCCTGAGTCTCGTCGACGAAGCCGTGTCCTTCTGGAACAAGACGCTCGAAGAGATCGGCTCGGGGTTTAGACTCCCGCCAGCGGAACGCCTGGTGAAACCGGTGCCGGAGGACGCATTGCAGGCGCTCAGCCGTTCCATCGTTGGCGGTTCTCGGCCCGTGGACATCCCCCCGGCTCTCAGGAACCCGCTCAGAGACCTCACGATCATGCTGGGTGACTCGGAGTTCGTTTCGTTCGCCGGTCCGTTCGATTCGACCGCCAAGCGAGTCGTCGGCATCCGCGGGCTGAACCTTTCACCGATGAACCTGCCCAACGTCGCGCGCAACGTGATCGCGCACGAGCTCGGCCACGCCATCGGCCTGGGCCACAACGACGATCCAACCAAGCTCATGTGCGGCCGCCCGTCGTCGTGTCGACCCAACCTCTTTCGGTCCGACGCGCCGCGGCTGTTTCCGCTGACCGATGACGAGAAGAGCCGGCTCCTCCTGATGTACCCGGCCGAGTGGAAGCCGCGCTAGGCGACCTCGCCCCGCGGCGGACAAGACATGGCCTATCGAGTGATCGGCACCAGCCCGGCGCGGGCGGACGCGTGGGAGAAGGTTCGCGGCCGACCGATCTACGCCGGCGATCTGGCGCTGTCCGGCATGCTCCACGGCCGGATCGTGCGGAGCCCGTACCCGTCGGCGCGCATCGTGCGTCTCGACGCGCGCGCCGCCGCCGCGCTTCCCGGCGTGGTCGCGGTGCTCACCGCGCGCGACGTGCCGCGCAACGAGCTCAGGATGGAGCTGCCGGGCCGCATGGCCGAGGCGACCGCCGGCGCAGTTCTGGCCACTCAGCCCGTGCTGGCCGACGCTCGCGTGCGCTTTCAGGGCGAGCCGGTGGCGGCCATCGCGGCGGAGACGCCAGAGGCCGCGGCGGCGGCCGCCGATCTCGTCGCGGTCGAATACGAGGAGCTACCCGGCGTGTACGACCCGCTGGCCGCGCTCGCGCCGGACGCGCCGCGGGTCCACGACACGGGCAACTTGCTCCGTAGCTGGTACCTGGGCAGTGGCGATGTCAACCAGGGCTTCGCGCGCGCGGATGTCGTCGTCGAGCACACCTATCGCACGCCGTTCGTCGATCACGTCTATATGGAGACCGAGACCGGGATCGGCTGGATCGACGCCGAGGGCGTGCTGGTGCTCCGCGTGAGCACCCAGGTGCTCGAGCATTACCGCGACGTCGCCGAGATCCTCCGGCTCCCGCACAGTCGGGTGCGGCTGGAGGGCGCGTACGTCGGCGGCGGCTTTGGGGGCAAGGAAGACGTGACCGTCGAATGTCTGCTCGGGCTCCTGGTCTGGAAGACGCGACGGCCCGTTCAGCTCGTCTTCTCGCGGGAAGAATCCTTCATCGGTCACGGCAAGCGGCATCCGTACGTCATGCGCTATCGCAGCGGCGCCACGCGCGAGGGCACGCTCACCGCGCTCGAGGCCGAGCTGATCTCCGACTCGGGCGCTTATGCCGCGCTCTCGCCGTGGGTCCTGCTCTACAGCCTGGTGACCGCGACGGGGCCCTATCGAATCCCGCACGTGAAGGTCGACGCAACGACCGTGTACACCAACAACCCGGTCGCCAGCGCCTACCGATGCTTCGGCTCGATCCAGACCTGCCTGGCTTACGAAGGCCAGATGGACGCGCTCGCCGCTGCGCTCTCCATGGATCCGCTGGCGCTGCGCGAGAAGAACTTTCTGCGCAAGGGCGACGCGCTCGCCACGGGTCAGGTTCTGGAGACGGACCCGATGCTGGTGGAGACGATGCGCCGGGCGTGGGCCGGACTCGGCGAGCGCCGGCCATCCCGTGCTCCGACGCGCGTCGGGCGAGCCGTCGCCGCCTCGTTCACGCCCTACGGCCGCATGTGCTGGACGCGTGATTCGGCGAGTGCCTGGGTCGGCATGGAGCTCGACGGCACCGCGGTCGTCCGCTGCGCCGCGCCGGACGTCGGCGGCGGCCAGACCTCGTCGCTGTGCGCGATCACCGCCGAGATCCTCGGGCTCGAGCTCGAGCAGGTGGCCGCAGTCGGGCGCGACAGCCACTTCACCCCGCGAGCCGGCACGACCACGGCCACGCGCCAGCTCCTGATGTCCGGTAACGCCGTGCTCAACGCCGCCCGCGAGCTGCGTCGCCATCTGGTCGGCGCCGCGGCGGCCCTGCTGGAGGCCGCGCCGGGCGACATCGTGCTGGCCGGCGGACGCGCCTTCGTCCGCGGCGCTCCGGATCGCGCGCTCACCTTGGCCGCCGTCGTCAGGGCCGCGATCGGCGAGGGCCGGCCCGTCCAGGTACTCGAGAAGTACGATGCGCCCTCGGCGCCGACGATCGACCCCACGACCGGGCAAGGCAAAGCGTTCAACGACTACACGTTCGGCACGCACGCGCTCGAGGTCGAGATCGACGAGGAGACCGGGCGCACGAGCGTGAGCCGGCTGGTCGCCTGTTTCGACGCCGGCCGCGTCATTCATCGCGCCAGCGCGGAGGGCCAGCTCGAGGGCGGCGCCGTGCAGGGCCTCGGATACGCCCTGATGGAAGAGATCGCGCTCGACAACGGCGTGAGCAAGAACCCCCATCTGGCGGACTACAAGATCCCGACCTCACTCGACGCGCCGGGGATCACGGGAGTCCTGCTGGAATCCGGCGGCGGGCTCGGCCCGTTCGGCGCCAAGGGCCTGGGCGAGCCGGCCATGACCCCGAGCATCGCCGCCGTCGCCAACGCGGTCTCGAATGCCCTGGGCGCGCGCGTGACGGACCTGCCGATCACCGCCGAGCGCGTGCTCGCCAGGCTGCGCGCGACGACGGCGTAACCCGTGCCGGTCTTCGAGGAAGAGTTCACGGTCAGCGCCGCGCCCGATACGGTCTGGGATTTTCTGCTCGATCCCACCCGCGTGGCGCCCTGTCTGCCCGGCTGCGAGAGCGTCGAGCTGGAGGACGCCACCACCTACAAGGTGCGCCTCACCGTCAAGGTCGGATTCCTCTCGACCACGCAGAGTCTCAAGGTCGAGCTCGTCGAGTTGGACCGCCCCCGCCATCTCGTCTCGGTCGCGCGGGGCGACGACCGGAAGCTCGCGAGCCAGGTGGAAGTCCGCAACACGCTCGACCTCGCTCCCGCCGGCCCCGGCGCCACGGCCGTTCGCTACCGGAGCGAGGTGCGCGTGCTCGGACGGCTCGGCTCGGTGGGCGACGCGGTGATGAAGGTCAAGGCCAAGCAGCTCGCGGGCGACTTCGCCGCCAACGTCCGCGCGGCGATCGAGCGGCCCGCGTGAATCTCGCGTTCACGCTCAACGGCCGGCCCTGCGCCACGCAGGCGCCCGACCACTGGACCGTGCTCGACCTCCTGCGTGACGGGCTCAGCCTGATGGGCACCAAGTACGGATGCGGCGAAGGCGTCTGCGGCACGTGCACCGTGCTCGCCGACGGCCGGCCGATTCGCGCCTGCCTGGTGCTGGCCGCCCACGTGCGCGGCCGCGCGCTCGTCACCGTGGAAGGGCTGGAATCCGACGAGCGGCTCGATCCGCTGCAGACCGCGTTCGCCGAGCGCGGCGCCGCGCAGTGCGGCTTCTGCACGCCGGGCATCATGCTGGCCGCGAAGGCGCTCCTGCTCGAGAACCCGGCGCCGACCGAGCATGAAGTGCGCGAGGCGTTGTCGGGCAATCTCTGCCGCTGCACCGGCTACACCAAGATCGTCGAGGCCGTGCTGGCCGCGGCGCCGGGCACGAGGTAAACGTGCGCCTCCATCCCTTCGGTCTCGTCGAGCCCGAGTCGCTGAGCGAGGCGCTCGACGCCGTGACGAGGCTCGACGGCGAGGCGCGCCTGGTCGCGGGCGGGACGGCGCTCGTCCCGATGATCCGACTCGGTCTCGTGAAGCCCGACCGCCTCGTCTCCTTGCAGCGCGTGCCCGTGCTGGCCGAGATCCGGAAGGATGGCCCGGCGCTGGAGCTCGGCGCCATGGCCACGCACGCCGACATCGAGCGCTCGCGCGCTGTTCGAGACGGCTGGCCGCTTCTCCGCGAGGCGGTCCGGCGCGTTGCCACGCCCGCGATCAGGACCTCGGGCACCATCGGCGGCAACCTCGCCTACGCCGAAGCCGCGTCCGATCCGGCGCCGGCCCTCATGTGTCACGACGCTGAGGTGCGCGTGGCGGGTCCTCACGGCGGTCGAACCGTGCCGATCTCGCGCTTCTTCCGAGGCTTTTACGAGGCGGCGCTGGAGCCCGGCGAGATCGTCACGGCGGTCCGGGTCCCACCGCCACCGGTGGGCGCGCGCGGCGGCTACATCAAGTTCACGTCGCGCTCGGCGGAGGACAAACCCCTGGTCGGCGTCGCCGCACTGATCACGCTCGACTCCTCGGGGCGCTGCACAGACATCCGGATCGCACTCGGCGGCGCCGCGCCGACACCGATCCGCGCCGCCGCCGCGGAGAGAACCGTGCGCGGCGAGGCCCTGACCGACGCCGTGGCGCGCGCCGCCGCCGAGGCCGCTGCTCGAGACGCCGAGCCGCTGTCCGATCTGATGGGGAGCGCCGAGTATCGGCGCGAGATGATCCGGGTGTGGGTCCGCCGCCTGCTTACCGCCCTGCGCGACGGCACGCGCTAGGTGGCGCGGTGCCCGCCCGAAGGCGGGCACCATGGCGTTACTTCTTGGCGTGCTTCGGCTTCCACATGGCCAGGATCGCGCCGGTCGGATCGGAGATCACGCTCATCCAGCCGAACTCGCCGACCTCGGTCACTTCCATGACCACCATCGCGCCCAGCTCCTTGGCCTTCTTCGTTGAGGCGTCGATGTCGTCGACACCGACATAGGACAGCCAGTGCGACGGCGCACCCGGGACCGGGTTACGCATCATGCCGCCCCCGGTGCCGCCCCCCACGTCGATCATCGTGTAAGTTCCGCCGGGAATCGGCACGTCCTGTAGCTTCCAGCCGAAGAGACTCGTGTAAAACTTGCGCGCGCTCCCGGGATCGTTCGTCTGCAGCTCCACGTGGACGAAGGGATTCGCCATGATCACCTCCTACCGCCGAGCGTACCCGCGCTGATAAGCCGCGTCCACCTCGAGCTCGCGCCGTCGAGGACGGCCGCAACACGAGCAGGCGGCCTTTTTCTGTCGCCTGCCGCTACATTTTCCAGTCCTGATACCACGTGGAATCCGCGCCGATACCTTCGCGCGCCACCTTCACGTCGATCACATACGGTTTGTTCTCGCGAGTCGTCTTGTCGACACCCCGCCGAAGCGCCGGCTCGAGCTCCTTCAGTGTCTTGACCGTCTCGCCCTCCACACCCTGTGAACGGGCGAGCCCCGCGTAGTCGGTGGCCGGCGCGTCGAGATAGAGCCCGGGATACTTGCCGGTGTGCACCATCTTGCTGTCCGGCACCTCGCGCGCCCAGTTCGTGCGGACGACCTGATAGGTCTCGTTGTTCGAGATCACCGTCAGGATCGCGGTGTTGTAGCGCGCCATCGTCCAGAAGCCCGCGGCGCTGTAGGTCAGGGCACCGTCGCCGAGGTGGAGCACGACGGGCCGCTCGCGGCCGACCGCGATCTTGGCGCCGATGGCCGCGCCCACGCCGAATCCGAGCGAGCCGCCCCCGCTGCGGGTCCAGCCCATCGCGTCGTGGCCGAACGGCAGGAGCGTCGTCCGCGCCGTCGAGCTTTCCTGGACCATCATGGCGTTCTTCGGCAGCAACTGGGCCAGATGCGCTTCGAGCGTGCTCGGATGCACGACCGTGTCGTGCTCGTGCTCGCGGATCAGATCCTCCTCCCGCGAGATCAGGAGCTTCGCGTACGCGCGCACCTTCTCGCGCTGGCGCGGGAAGGCCGAGGCCTTGTCGCCATGAAGCCGCGTCAGCGCGGCGGTGATGCTGCGAAGCGTCTCGGGCAGCTCGCACTGCGCGGCGATATCGAGCGGATAGTGACGCCCCATCAGCAACGGATTGGGCCCGATCTGGATCACGAAGGGCTCGGCGACGCCGCCGTGCACACCCTGAACGCCGGCTAGGAAGATCAGGTCCGGCTTCAGGCCGGTCACCTTCTCGAAATCCTTCGAGACCGGATACATGCCGCAGTAGAGCGGATGCCGCGTCGGGAAATTCGGGAAGATCTGGCGCGAAGCGAACACCGGCGCCTCGAGCGCCTCGGCCAGGCGCACGGCGTCGGCCCCAGCGCCTTCACGCCAGACGTCATCACCGAACATCAGGACCGGGCACGTGGCCTCGCCGAGCCGCCGCGCGATCGCCTCGACGGTCTTCGCGCGCGCCGGCCCCGGGCGCTCGATCTGATAGGCCGCGGCCTCGCCGATCTGCGCCTCGAGCCCTTCGCGCAGGAGCAGCTCGGCGCTGATCGAGAGGTACACGGGCCCGGTCGGAGGCGTCGTCGCTTCACGCAGCGCGCGCGTGGTCGCGACCGTGATCGCCGCGGGGTTCGTGGCCACCTGATAGGACGCGCGCGCGTCCTTGGTGATCGGGCGCATCGACTCGGCCTGAGTCAGCCCCGGGAACGGCGCGAGGCCACGGAAGTCTTGAAGCTCCGAGGCCCAGTCCCCGGCGATGACCAGCAGTGACGAGCCGGCGATCTGCGCGTTGAACAGCTGTCCGGCCAGCTGCCACGAGCCGCCCATCACGTGGGCGATGATGACGCCCACCTTGCCGCTGACGCGGTGATAGCCGTCGGCCATCGCCGCCACGAGCCCTTCGTGCTTGCCGACGATGAGCTTCTGGTCCTGGTCCTCGGAGAGGGCCGCGAAGATCCCGGTCTCGGCGGAGCCCGGATTCGAGAACAGATATTCGACCCCGGCGTCTTTCAGGGTCTGGATGAGCAACATGCCGCCGGTACCGGTGATGGTCTTGCGCATGATCTCCCTCGCTCCTACCTCGATTGGAAGGCGCGCCTCGGCCGGCGGGGCCCCAGCCCCGCGACGGCCTGCAGCGCGCACCTCAACGGGCTGGTAGCTGCGCGCGCGTGGCGTCGAGCGCCTCGCGTGCAACCTCTTCGGCCGGCCGAGCCCACGCCGCGGGGTTCGGGGCCTCGTAGCTCATGAATCCGCGATAGCCCTTCCGGTCGAGCAACGCGAAGATGTCCTTGAACGGCACGCTGCCCCGCCCGGGCGGCAGCCGATCGAGCGCCTTGCCGGGCTCGAGCCCGGTGCGCGGCACGTCGCTGTACTGCACGTAGGCGATCTCGCCGAGCGCGACGTCCTCGATCGCGGCCAGGCGGGCGCCGCTGCGCTGCAGATGATAGGTGTCGAGCAGGAGCCCGCAGCTCGGGTGCGCGGCCTTGGCGACGACCCCGCGCATGACGTCGAGGTTGTTGAGCTGCTCGGCCTGCGAGTTGAACTCGACGGCGAGCTTCACGCGATGACCGGCCGCGATGTCGCCGGCCTCGCGCATGTTCGACGCGGCACGCGCGAGGTCGCCGCGACCGCGGTCCGAGGCGCTCATCACCGTCTGACAGCCGAGCGCAGCCGCCCACCGGCAGGATTCGTCGAACGCGTGCATCAGCTTCCGGCGCTCGTCGCCGTCGGCGAACATCCAGCCGAGCTCGACGCCGACGCACGCGACGCGAAGACCGCTCGCCTTCACCAGCGTCAAGACCTCGGCCGCGGCCTGCCCTTTCTCGGCCGCACGGGCGAAATCGATCCGGCGAAGCTCCACGCCGTCCCAGCCCGCCGCCTTCGTCGCGCGAAGCGCGTCCGCCAGCGGCGTCGTGTCGAGGGTCCAGGTATGAAGGGCCAGCATCGTGGTCATGGCTTCGCCGGAGGCGGTGGGGTCGCGGGCGTCGGCGTGGCGGCGGGGGCGGTGGTGCTCGGCGGTTTGGTCGGTGTCGGAGGATTGGCCATCGCGTACTCCACGGCCTGCTTCAGCTCGCCCTCGGCCTGCTTGACCAGCTCGAGGGCCTTGACGCGGTGGCCACCGAAATGATGCTCGGACCGCTGCAGATGGCGCTCGGCATCCTCGAGCGATTTGGTCGCGGCATGGATGCGATAGAGCCCCGCGCGCGTCGCGGGCACCGCCGGCTTCTTGTCCTGGGTGAACGCCAGCGTGCCGAATCCGAGGACGAATCCGATTGCCAGCACGCCGGCCACGATCACGCTCCGCTTCAGCATGCGCTCCTCCGCCTACACCGCCGCTGTGAGCCCGCCATCGAAGTTGATGGCCGTGCCGGTGATATACGCCGCGCGCTCGGAGGCGAGGAAGGCGACGAGATCGGCGAACTCGCTGGCCTCGCCGAACCGTCCGAGCGGCAGCTTTCGCTTCTCCGCGATCTCGCGGTAGTGCGCATCGAGATCACCCTTGGCGCGCCGCTCGTGCTGGGCGCTCTTGACCAGCCCCAGACAGATCGTGTTCACGAGGATCTTGTCCCCGGCGTACTCGTGGGCAAGCGATTTGGTGAGATTGATGCCCGCCGCGCGCGACATGCTGGTCGGCAGCGAGCGCGCCGCCGGCGCCTTGCCGCCGACGGTGGTCACGTTGATGATGCGCCCGCCGCCGCGGCGCTTCATGTGGGGGATGACGAGCCGGCAGAACCGAATCGCGCCCATGACTTTCGAATCGAAGTCGTACTGCCACGTGGCGTCGTCCACCTGCTCGAAGCCGGCGGCGGACGAGGTGCCGGCGTTGTTCACGAGGATGTCGATACCGCCGAACCGGGCCACGGTCGCGGCCACGAAGGCCTCGACCTCGGGACCGTGCGTCACGTCGGTCGCCATCGCCAGGATGTCGGCGCCCGTCGTCTTCTGGATCGCGTCCACCGCGCGTTCGAGCACGTCTTTCCGCCGTGCGCACACGGCGACCTTCGCGCCGCTCTTGGCAAACCGCTCGACGCAGGCGCGGCCGAGCCCCTCGCTACCGCCCGTGACGATTGCGACCTTACCGGCGAGACCGAGCTCCAGGACGTCCATGATCGCCTCCCGATCCGAGATTGCCCGAACATACCATCCGGAAGCCGGCCCGCCTAGCCCACCCCGGCCGCCGCCGTGGTCGAGGGATCAGGACTCGACGACAGATCAGGACGGGCCGATACGCCCGACCATGGGAAGGTTCAGCGCGGGATGCTTGAGCTCGACGCCGAAGTTGAGCGTGAGCACGTTGAATTCGATGCCTTCCTCCCAGCCGACCGCGAGCCCGGTGAGCCCGAAGAGCGAGAGCTGAACGCCGGTTCCGCTCGGCGTGGTGTCCGCGACCGAGCCCGGCAGGAAATCCTTGCCGATCGCCGTCGATGGCAGCTTGAGCCTGAGCTCGGGCACGCTGCGGCCCACCCAGGCCGTGAACGTGTTGCTGTTGGGTCCGGGCCAGGTGCGATAGCTCGTCGGATAGGGGTACGACGCCACGGCCGCTTCGACCCGCGCGATCAAGGGCTCGGCGACCTCGCCGCGGAGATCGACGAGAAGCTCGGGCTTGTCACCGAACCAGTAGTTGTCCGCGCCGCTCCGGTTGATGCGCACCGCGGGCGCGCCGCCCCCGACGCCCCAGCCGATCACCTCGTAGCGCGTGTAGGCCTCAGCGTCGGGCGGCTTCACCGAGATCCACGTGTGCACCGCGAAGAAGCCACGCCAGCCGACCGTGCGGGCGGCGTAGACCTGGATCACCGCCTCACGCGCGGCCGCGGGATCGGGCGCCTGGCCCGACGGGCCGCGCTCGAGCTCCCAGAAATTTGTCCGCGTGCGCTCCAGCAGCGAGCAGCCGGCCAGCGCGACCAGCACGATGAGCGGCACGATCAGCCTCACCCGCCGAGCTCCTTTCGCACGATGCCAGCTCCTTCGACGAGCGCGGCGAGCTTCTGCTTCACGACCCAGCGTGGGGTCTCCCAGAATCCGCAATCCGGGTTGAGCCAGAGCTTGTCGGGCGCGACGTGCTTGAGGAGGGCGCGGACTCGCTCGGCCACGTCGGCGGCCGACTCGGCCTTGAACGCCTTGACGTCGATCACGCCGGCGCCGAGCTCCTTGTCGGTCGGAAACTCCTTCCAGAACTTGAGATCGTCCATGCCGCGGTTGGCGAACTCGAGGACGATCTGCGAGGCGCGCAGATCGCGCAGGGTCGGATAGAGGTTCTTGAAGTCGCGGACCGCCGAGAACGGGCGGCCGTAGAGGTTGCCGAAGCAGACGTGGACGGCGATCTTCGCCTCGACCCCCTCGACGGCCCGGTTCACGCCGTGTTCGAAGCGCGGCGGCGCGCCCGCGTACATCCCGCTGTGCGGCTCGTCGATCTGGATGAAATCTGCGCCAGCCTCGACCAGCGCGCGGCACTCGGCGTTGACGATCCCGACGAGATCGGCCAGCAGCGTGTCCTTGTCCCGATAGCCGCCCCCGAGCTTGAGCGGCACCAGCAGGGTGTACGGCCCGGGCACCGTCGCCTTGATGCGCCGGGTCGTCAGCGTGCGCGCGAGCTTGAACTCTTCGACGATGCCGAGCCCCTCGGGCGCGCTGAGCCGGTCGACCACCTCGAACGGCGTGTTCGTGTCCCAGAGCGGCTGGCCGAGCCGGCGCGCGGCGGGGAGCGTCCGGATACCGCTGAAGCGATCGTAGAAGCCGATGATGAACCGGACGCGCATCATCTCGCCGGTGCTCACCACGTCGACGCCGGCGCGCTCCTGGTCGAGGAGCGCCACCTGGGTCGCGTCCTCCATCAGCTCGCGGACGTCGGTCGCACCCATGCGCCCGGCCTCCATCGCCTCGCGCGCGAGCCAGACCCACCCCGGCAGCCCGTGACTTCCCACGACCGACGTCGGCAACAGCATCATCCCGCTCCTTTCTCTCGGCTCCCCGCGCGGCCCAGATAGGCCTCGATCACGCGCGGGTCGCGCAGCACCGCGTCCGGCGGCCCCGCGGCGATCCGCTGGCCAAAGTCCAGCACGGTCACGGTGTCCGCCAGATCGCCGACCAGCTCCATGTCGTGCTCGACCCACAGCATCGTCATGTGGAGCTCGTGCTTGATCCTCAACAGAAACCGGGCGAGGTTTTCCTTTTCCTCGCGGTTCATCCCGGTCGAGGGCTCGTCGAGCAGGAGGAGCCGAGGCTCCATCGCGAGCGCCCGGCCGATCGCGACGATCTTCTGCACGCCGAACGGGAGACTGGCGATCAGCTCCTTCCGGCACCGCTCGAGCTCGAGGAACTCGATGATCTCCTCCACGCGGCGCCGATGGGTCGTCTCCTCGCGGCGCGAGCGCCCCCAGAAGAGGCCGCCGGCGAGCACGCCCGCGCGCATGTGGCGATGGCGGCCGAGCAGGATGTTGTCGAGCACGGTCATCCCGCGGAACAGCTCAACGAACTGGAACGTTCGCGCGATCCCGTGCGCGGCGATCCGGTGTGGCGGCAAGCCCTGGATCGCGACGTCGCCGAACACGATTCGACCGGAAGTCGGAGCATAAAACCCACCGACGCAGTTCAGGAGACACGTCTTGCCGGCGCCGTTCGGCCCGACCAGCGCCGCCAGCGAGCCCGGCTCGATCGACAGGCTGACGGCGCTCAGCGCGCGCAGCCCCTCGAAGTCGAGCGTGACGTCGTCGACCCTCAGAACCACCGGCGCCGCCTCTGATACTGCTTCACCTCGGTGTAGCTCTTGCGGCCGGCGCGATGGCCCACGCCGAGATAGAACTCGCGTACGTCCCCGTGGGCGAGCAGGCGCTCCGCCGGGCCGTCGTAGACGATGCGACCGTGCTCCATGATGTAGCCGTAGCTCGCGACGGCCAGCGCGGCGCCCGCGTTCTGCTCGACGAGCAGCACCGCCAGCCCCAGCTCGTCACGCAAGCGCGCGACCAGGGTCATGAGGCGCTCGACGACCAGCGGTGCCAGGCCGAGCGAGAGCTCGTCGACCAGCAGCACGCGCGGTCGGCACAGCAGCGCGGTCGCCAGCGCCAGCATCTGGCGCTCGCCGCCCGAGAGATATCCCGCCAGCTGTCGGCAGCGGCCGGCGAGCACGGGAAAGTAGTGGAACACCTGCTCGAGCGTCACCGGCGGGCGCGTCGCGCCACGATCGGTCAACGACCCCGGCACGAGCGCGCGCAGATTTTCCTGGACTGTCAAGGTCTCGAAGACCTTGTCGCGCTCGGGCACCAGCACGAGCCCGCGCCGCGCCAGCTCGTGCGGCGGGCGGCCGGTGACGGTCGCGCCCTGGAACACGACCCGACCGCCGACGATCTGTGCGTCGTCAGCGCCGAGAAAGCCCGAGATCGCGCGGAGCGTGGTCGTCTTGCCGGCGCCGTTGGTGCCGAGCAGGGCGACGATCGCGCCTGGCGGCACGCGGAGCGACACGCCCTGGATCGCCGTCGCGACGTGGTGGTAGACGACCTCGAGATTCTCGAGCTCGAGCAGCGGCGTCACGACGCGGAGCGGAGCGGCCGGTAGCGCAGCGGCCAGAGGAAGACCCAGTTGCGCACCCGGCGCCAGACGCCGACGAGCCCCTGAGGCTCGAAGATCAGGAACGCGGCCATCAGCAGACCGAACGCGCCGAACTTCAGCGGAAACAGGTAGTACTCGGCGCCGCCGGGCACGCGGAGCGCGGCGACGCCCGCGTCGATCCCGTACGGCAGCAGGGTCACGAACGCGGCGCCGAGCACGGCGCCCAGCGCCGAGCCGAGGCCGCCGATGATCACCATCGCGATGTACTCGATCGCGAGAAAGAAGCCGAATGCCTCCACCGAGACAAACGCCCGCTGATAGGCGAAGAGCGCGCCGGCCACCGAGGTGAGCGCGCTCGACCAGACGAAGGCGAGGACCTTGTAGCGCGCCACGTCGATCCCGACCGACTCGGCCGCGATCTCACGGTCGCGAATCGCCATCCACGCCCGTCCGGCGCGCGAGCGCTGAAGGTTCACCGACAGGATCAAGATCAGGCCGGCGACCGCGGTCAGCGCGTAGTACCAGGCGGTCGTGCCCTTGAGCACCCACGCGCCGAAGCGAGGCGGCGGGATCGACACGCCGGTGTTGGCCCCCCAGTGGTTCTGGAACTCGCCGCACGCGTAGAGCACCACGTGGTGCAGCGCGAGCGTGCCGAGCGCCAGGTAGAGCCCCTTCAGCCTGAGCGCCGGGATCCCGACGATCACACCGAGCAATGCGCCTACCAGCGCCGCGGCGGGCAGCGCCAGCAGGGGCGACGGCAGGTGGTTCTCGACCAGCATCGCGGTCGTGAAGGCGCCGGCCGCGATGAACCCCGCGTGGCCGAGCGAGACCTGGCCCGCGAGGCCGGTCAGCAGATTGAGCGCGAGCGCGCCGACGGCGGCCAGTGCGGTCTGCGCGACGAGATCGAGCACGAAGGGCGACACGAGGCGTGGCAAGACCAGCAGGGCGAGGATCATGAGGGCGAGCGCCGTGCGGCGAAGGCGCGTGTCGACCAGCGCCAGATCGCTCGCGTAGGTGGTCTTGAAGTAGCCGCCGCCGAGCGCCATCTACGTGCTGGCTCGGGCTTGACGCCTTGTGACGCTACTAGTAAAGTTAATAACGAGATTGATACCGGGATTAGGGGGCGTCATGTCGGCCGAGCCGCGACGATATGAGGTCGTGAGCGTGTCCCTGCCGCGTGAGCTCGTGAAGCGCGCGAACGCCTTGATTCCGAAAGCGCATCGAAGCCGAGTCATCACCAAGGTGCTCACGTCGTATCTCGACGCGATCGAGCGGCGCAAAGTGGCAGAAGAGTATCGCACCTACTACTCGCAGCGGGCCGCCGGCGAGGCGAAGGAAGAACGCGATCTGCTGGCCGAGTGGGAACTGAGCGACGCCGAAGCGTGGGCCATTCTCGACGACGAAGAGAAGCGTGGTCGGCGCCCGACGCGGTGACGTTGTCCTCGCGCGGCTCGATCCCACACTGGGTGTCGAGATCAAGAAGACGCGGCCCGTGGTCGTGCTGTCCAACGACAGCATCAATCACTTCGCCGAATTGGCGGTGGTCGTCCCACTCACGACGAACACGGCTCGTGTGTCCCCGAGTCACACCCTCATCCCCAGGGGCACGGCCGGGCTGAAACTTCCGTCCAAGGCCGTCACGGAGCAGATTCGAGCGGTCGACAAACGACGTCTGGTGAAGAAGCTGGGGCATCTGGCGCCCGAGCTGCTCGCCCAGGTCGAACGGGCCCTCAAGAACACTCTGGCCCTGCCATAGCGATACGATCGCGCTGCGATCGTTCGATCACTTCGTCGCGACTCATACCCGCTCCAGCTCTTCCCTCGTGCCGAAGAGCCCCCACGGGCGCACTAGCAGCATCGCGAGCAGACACAGGAACGGCGAGACGTCGGCCAGGAGCGGGTCGCCGTAGCGCACGGACAGCACCTCGACGGCCGCGACGATCAACGCGCCGGGAATGACGCCGCCCAGGCTGTCGAGCCCGCCGACCAGCGCGACCGCGAAGGCCTTCAGGCCGAGAACGCCGAGCGAGGGATCGAGGCGCACGTTGTTCGCGTAGAGAATGCCCGCGAGCGCGCCGGCGAAGCCGGCGAGCGCCCACGAGAGCGCGAACAGCAGCTGGAAGTTGATCCCGCGCTGGGCGGCGAGCAGCGCCTTCTCGCCCGCCGCGCGCATCTGGATCCCGAGCGGCGAGAGGCGTAGAAAGACGAAGAGCGCGATGAAGAGCGCCGCGGTGACGGCCACCGTCAGCAGATCGAACGTCGAGACGACGGCGCCGCCCGGCAGCCGGCGCGGCGGGTTCGCGAGACCGAGCAGCGGCAGCGGATGGCGGATGCGATCGGTGTAGACGAGCACGATCGCGGCGCGCAAGAGAATGCCGAGCGTGACCGTGACCAGGACCGCGGCGAACACCGGATGGCCCGCCATCGGACGCATGAGGAGCCGATAGATGAGAAAGCCGGCCAGGGCCGAGAGCGCCGCCGCCGTGACGACTGACAGCGCGGGCTGGCCGGGCACGGCGGAGGCGACCAGGAACAGGAAGTAGCCGCCGAGCGTCATCATGTCGCCCTGCGCCAGGTTCAGCACGCGCGTCGCGCGGTAGACGAGCACGTAACCCGCGGCCAGCAGCGCGTAGAGGCTCGCGACGACGACGGTCGTGGCGAGGACCTGCGTCACCGCGTCACTGTAGCGGGGTCCGTGAGGCCGGCTTGGACCGCGGGTGGCCTGCTGTAGGCGCGAGCGGCTTCACTTGATCTCGAGCCGCGTCCAGCTGC
>QHSQ01000157.1 GCA_003221615.1 Candidatus Rokuibacteriota bacterium
CAGCCGCGCGGCACGCCGCCCGACTGGTGCAGCTCCTCCATCGTCACCTTTCGCGACCCGGCTGACTGGGCCGGGGTCGTCGGCGCGGCAGGCGGCTGCGTCATTCCATGTCCTTCGTGCTGCGCCCGCGCGCCGGACGCCACAACCCCGAGCGCCGCCAGCGCCACGACGCCTCCGCCGACAACCGCTCGCATCGTGCGCAACGTGCTCATGTGTGCGACTCGCCTCCCGCCGAGATTACGAGAGATCGACCCAGACGGTCTTGGTCTCGGTGTAGTGCTCGAGCCCCGCCGACCCCAGCTCCCGCCCGAACCCAGACTCCTTGAACCCGCCGAACGGCAGCGCCGCGTCGAACAGGTTGTAGGCGTTGACCCACACCGTACCCGCGCGGATCGCCCGCGCCGCCTTGAGTGCCTTGGCGACGTCGCGCGTCCACACGGCGGCGGCCAGGCCGTAGGTCGTCGCGTTGCCCTCGGCGAGCCCTTCGTCGATCGACTTGAACGGGATCACGGAGAGCACGGGCCCGAAGATCTCCTCGCGCGCGATCTTCATCGTGTTGGTGACGCCGTCGAAGATCGTGGGCTCGATGAAGTAGCCCTTGCCGGAGCCGACCTTCGCCCGGCCGCCGCCCGCGACGACGCGCGCGCCCTCCTTCTTGCCCGCGTCGATGTAGCCGAGCACGGTCTCCATCTGCTGCCTGGAGACGACGGGGCCCATGCGCGTGGCCTTGTCCATCGGGTCGCCGACCTTCAGCGTCTTGACCCGATCGGTGAGCTTTCCCATGAAGTCGTCGTGGATCTTGTCCTCGAGGAACAGGCGCGAGCCGGCGGCGCACACCTCGCCCTTGTTGTAGAAGATGCCGGTGAGGGCGCCCTTCACCGCCGCTTCCATGTCGGCGTCGGCGAAGACGATGTTCGGCGACTTGCCGCCGAGCTCGAGCGAGAGCCGCTTGAGCGTGCCGGCAGCCTCGCGCATGATCCCCTTGCCCACCTCGGTCGAGCCCGTGAAGGCGATCTTGTCGACGCGCGGGTCTCGCACCATCGCCATCCCGACCTGGCCTCCGGGCCCGGTGACGACGTTGAACACGCCCTCGGGCAACCCCGCCTCCTGCGTGAGCTCGGCGAACTTGAGCGCGGTCAGCGGCGTCAGCGATGCGGGCTTGAGCACGACCGTGTTACCCGCGGCCAGGGCCGGCGCGATCTTCCAGGACGAGAGCAGGAATGGAAAGTTCCACGGCACGATCGCCCCGATCACGCCCAGAGGCTGGCGCAGGGTGAACGTGAACGCGTTCTCACGAAGCCCGAGCGTCTCACCGTGGATCTTGGTGGCCCAGCCCGCGTAGTACCGGAACACTTCCGCGGCGAAGGGAATCTCGACCTTGCCGGAGTCGAAGAGGGTCTTGCCGGTGTTGAGGCTCTCGAGCCGCGACATCTCGTCGAGGTTCTGCATGATCAGATCGCCGAGCTTCCAGACGATCCGCCCGCGCTCGGCCGCGCTCATCCGCGGCCACGGGCCCGAATCGAAGGCCTTCCGCGCCGCCGCGACGGCCGCCTCGACGTCGCGCTCGTCGCCTCGGCCCACTTGCGCGCTCGTCTCCTCGGTTGCCGGGTTGATCGTGTCGTACGTCGAGCCAGAGGCCGGTGAACGCCAGCTGCCGCCGATGAAGAGCTGTCCCGTGTTCATGCGGTGACTCCTCGGATGCTAAGGACGGGTTGGTGAGGTGGTGCGATACCCGACGACGACGATCGGACGGAGCGCGAGACGGTCGTGCATCAGGACGGTGAAGCCGTCCCGGTCTTCCAGGGACGTGAGCGCGCGGTCGGCGACGATGGCGACCGCCTGCGAGTCCGCCCGCACGACCTCACGGAGGTTGCGCGCGGTCCCGGCCGCGACGACCGGCCGGCGCAGATAGAACGCGAGCGGCATGTCGGCCAGCCCCAGGGTCGCCACGACCGGCGACGTTCTCAAGATGGGCTTCATCCGCTCGTTGAGCCCTGCGTAGTCGTAGGCGGCGTTGCGGCGCTCGAGCTCCCAGTGATAGCCCGAGACGACCAGCACGGCGCAGCCGACCCACGCCGCGGTGAACGCGTGCGGCAACCGGCGGTCGCGCGCGCCGACGAGCAGCGCCACCGCGACGGCTCCGACGGTGGCGGCGAGCACGATCGCCTGCGCGAGGTACGCCGGCCAGACCGTCGCGACCTCGTTGAGCGCGTTCCGCCGGGAGAACGCACCGGCGATGCCGGCGGCGACCAGGAGGACCCCGCCGGCGGCGCACACGCGCCACGGAATCTTCAGAGCGACGCGCCCGCGCACCACGCTCTCCGCCCACCAGCCGCTCAGGAGGGCGACCGGCGCCACGAGCGGCAGATAGTAGCGGAAGCGCTGTTGCTGGGAGAGCGCGATGACCACGAACATCGTCACGAACGACATGATGAGAAGGAAAACCGCATCGCTGAAGACCGCGTTGCGATCCGCGCCGCGGCGCCGGAGGAGCCGCGCCGCTTCGACGAGGACGATCGGAACGACGAACACCCACGGGAACAGGATCCCGAAAGCGCTCTGGATCGGCTCCGCCACCATCCCCGGGCGCAGCTCGTGTGGCAGGTACCAGAAGAGCTGATTCTGAACGACCGCCCGGCGAAGGCCCTCGGCGTGATGGAAGAGCCGGAAGAGCGGCCACGGCGCGACGATCGCCGCCAGCAGCGGCAATCCGAGCGGCAGGCTGAGCGCGCGCCAGGAGGCCGAGCGTCGGCTCGCGGCCGCCCATGCGAACGCCACGATCAGCGGCAGAAAGCCGCCCGGCCCCTTGGCCCAGAACGCGAGCGCGACGAAAACGTAGAAGCCGATCCACGCCCGGGGCGCTCCGCGCGCCATCCGCCAGAGCATCCAGAGGCTCGCCGTGATGAATGCCGTCATCAGCATGTCCGGCATGGGGATCCGGCCGTGCAGGAAGGCGCCCTGCGTGGTGACGGCCATCAGCGCGGCATACTTGCCGGCCTGCACGCCGAACATCTCGCGGCCCAGGCCGAAGATCAGGAGCGCCATCGCGAATGCGGCCAGCGCCGACGGAATCACGGCGGTGAACTGCGTCACATGCCCGATCGGCCACGACACCAGCGTGATCAGCCAGGCCAGCAAGATCGGCTTGTTGTGGTAAACGCTGCCGTTCAGGATCGGGAAGAGCCAGTCGCCGCGCGTGAGGATGTCCTGGGCCAGGAGGGGAAACCGCGCCTCGTCGTTGGTCGTGAGGATGCGGCGCCCCAGGTCGACTCCGACCATTACCACCGCGCTCCCGACGACCCAGAGCAGCGCGCGCCGGTCCTCCCGCGTCACGGCGTGAGGACGCGCCCTGTGCCGAGCGGCTTCATGCGGCCGCCGTCGACGACGACCGCGCCGTTGACGACGACGTAGGGAATGCCGCTCGGATAGCGGTGGGGATCGGCGAAGGTCGACTCGTCACGGACGACCCCTGGATCGAAGACCGCAAGGTCCGCGGCGTAGCCCTCGCGCACGAGGCCGCGGTCGCGCAGGCGAAGCCGAGCGGCGCACATCCCCGTCATCTTGTGCACGGCGGTCTCCAGCGGGAACAGCTTCTGCTGCCGCGCGTACTCGCCGAGCACGCGCGGGAAGGTGCCGTAGGTCCGCGGATGAGGCTTGCCCGGGCGATCGCCCTCCCCCGAGTAGAGCGGGATCGAGTCGGAGCCGATCATCAGCAAGGGATGCGCGAGCACCTTGGCCACGTTCTCGATGCTCTGCGAGAAGCTGACCATCCCGACCGTGCACTTTTCCTCGAGGAGGAGATTCATGAGGGTCTCGGCCGGCGCCATCCCCGCCTGGCGCGCGATCTGCGCGAGGCTCAGCCCTTCCAGCTCGCGCCGCCGGCAGGTGGCGATGAAGACCTGATCGAATCCGATGCCACCCTGCGAGACCGTGCCCCAGCGCTCGCCGTCGATCAGGCACTCCTCGACGATGCGGCGTCGCGTCGCGCGATCGGCGAGCCGCTCGAGCAGCTTGGCGAGGCCGCCGTCGTGCGCCCACGCCGGCATCATGTTGTCGAGCTTCGTGCTGCCCGCGTTGTAGGGATAGACGTCGCCGAGGACGTCCACCCCGCGCGCCCGCGCCGACTCGAAGAGACGCAGCGCCGCGTCGATCTTCGACCAGTTCTCGCGGCCGGAGGCCTTCACGTGCGAGACCTGCACACCGACCCCCGCTTCCTCGCCGATGCGGATCGCCTCGTTGATCGAGTCGAGCAGCATCGAGGACTCGCCGCGGATATGCGAGAAGTAGTAGCCGCCGCGCCGGGCCATCGACTTGGCCAGGGCGATCAGCTCGGGGGTGTCCGAGTAGGCGCTCGGCGCGTAGACGAGGCCCGTGGAGAAGCCGAACGCGCCGGCGTCCATCGCCTCGCCGAGCAGTCGCTCCATCCCGCGCAGGTCGTCGGTGCCGGCCGGCCGCGCCTCGAAGCCCATCGCGGCGATGCGGAGCGCGCCGTGTCCGACGAAGTGCGCGATGTTGACCGACGGGCGGATCGCGCGCAGCGCGTCGAGATATTGCCCGAACGACTCCCAGCGCATGTCGAGGTTCGCGCCGATGCCACCCGCCCAGCCCTGCACGATCTCGCGCTGGTCCGCCCGGAGCGGCGCCTGCGAGAACGAGCACATCCCGACGACCTCGGTCGTCACGCCCTGCCGCACCTTCGACTCGGCCGACGGGCAGGCGAAGTAGAAGAGGTCGGAGTGCGAGTGCATGTCGATGAAGCCCGGGGCCACCACCTGCCCCGCGGCGTCGATCACGCGCGTGGCTTCGCCGGCGAGCCGGGGCCCGATGGCGACGATCCGGTCGCCGTCGACGGCGACGTCAGCGGGGCGCGCGGGCGCGCCGCTGCCGTCGATCAGCGAGCCGTTCCGGACGAGGAGCGACCAGGCCAACCGCTACTCTTCGGTGATCGTGACCGAGGTCATCTTGTCGCCCTGCTTGATGCGGTCGACGTGCTCCATGCCCGACACCACCTTGCCGAAGACCGTGTACTGGCCGTCGAGGTGGGGCGTCGCGCCGTAGCAGATGTAGAACTGGCTCCCGGCCGAGTCCGGGCTCTGGCTGCGCGCCATCGCCAGCGTGCCCCGGACGTGCTTCTGCTTGTTGAACTCCGCCTTGATCGTGTAGCCGGGACCGCCGGTGCCGGTGCCCTTGGGACAGCCGCCCTGCACCACGAAATCGGGCACGACGCGATGGAAGTTGAGCCCGTTGTAGAAGCCCTTCTTCGCCAGGGTGACGAAGTTCTCGACGGTCTTCGGCGCGTCTTCCGGGTAGAACTCGAGCCGAATCTCGCCGCCCTTCTCGAGGGTGATCACGCCGGTCTGCTTCACCATGTTTCCTTTCAGTTGACCTTCACCGACTTCACGCGGTCGCCCACCTTGATCGAGTCGACGACGTCCATGCCGCTCGTCACTCGCCCGAACGCGGTGTACTGCCCGTTCAGGTGGCTCGCGGAACCGAGCATGATGTAAAACTGACTGCCCGCCGAGTCGGGATCGCTCTTTCGCGCCATCCCGAGGAGTCCGCGCTCGAACTTCCGATCGTTGAACTCCGCCTTGATCGTGTAGCCGGGACCGCCGGTCCCCATCGCCGGATGGTCCATCGGCAGGGTCTTCGACTGCGGGTCACCGAGCTGCACGACGAAGCCGGGCTCGACACGATGAAACCGCTGGCCGTCGTAGAAGCCCGCCCGCGCGAGCTTGAGGAAGTTCTCGACGTGCTTGGGCGCGTCGGCGGGGAAGAACTCGAGCGTGATCTGACCGCCCTTCTCGAGGGTGATCACCGCCGCCGTCGGCGCCTTCGCGGGCGGCCGGTCCTGGGCCAGCGCCGGAGCCACGACCAGGACGATCACCGCGAACGCGACCAGACGATGCATGACGGGGCGACCTCCGACGGCGCGTGCGCCGCGGACCGTCGCGGGGCTGGGGCCCCGCCGGTCGAGGCGCACATCAAAATAAAACCATGATGAGGTCGTCATTATACATGCCCGGACGCCGGGCCGGTCGTTCCGGCGTGATAGGATGGAGCGATGCAGCAGCGTGAGAACGTTCGAAACATTGCGATCATCGCTCACGTCGACCACGGCAAGACCACCCTGGTCGACGCGATGCTCTGGCAGTCGGGCCTTTTCCGCCAGAACGAATCGGTGCCCGAGCGCATCATGGATTCGATCGACCTCGAGCGCGAAAAAGGCATCACGATCATGGCCAAGAACACGGCCATCACGTACCGGGGCGTCCACATCAACATCGTCGACACGCCCGGTCACGCCGATTTCGGCTCGGAGGTCGAGCGCACCCTGACCCTGGTCGACGGCGTGCTGCTGCTGGTCGACGCCGCCGAGGGCCCGCTGCCGCAGACGCGCTTCGTCCTGAAGAAGGCGCTCGAGGCGGGCCTGCCGCCGATCGTCGTCATCAACAAGATCGACCGGAGCGACGCCCGTCCCGCGGAGGTCCTCGACGAGATCTACGACCTCTTCATCGATCTCGAGGCGACGGAAGACCAGCTCGAGTTCCCCGTTCTCTACACCAACGCCCGGACGGGCACGGCCACGACCAAGCTCGCGGAGCCCGGACGCTCGCTCGAGCCGCTCTTCGAGACGATCCTGACCACCGTCCCGGCGCCGCGCTTCGACCCCGCCGCGGGGCTCCAGTTCCGCGGGGCGATGCTCGACTGGGACGACTACGTCGGCCGGCTCGTCATCGGCCGCATCTTCAACGGTCGGGTTCGCCAGGCCGAAAAGGTCTCGGTCGTCCACCGGGACGGCGCCGTCGAGCACGCGAAGGTCACCGTGCTCTACGGCTACGAAGGGCTCAAGCGGGTCGAGATCGCGGAGGCGAGCGCGGGCGAGCTCGTCGCGATCGCCGGCATCGACGCGATCGAGATCGGCGAGACGGTGGCCGACGCCGAGGCGCCCCAGGCGCTGCCACTCATCCGCATCGACGAGCCGACGGTCTCGATGCTCTTCTCGGCGAATGTATCGCCGATGGCCGGCAAAGAGGGGCGGTTCGTCACCTCGCCGCAGCTCCGGGACCGCCTCATGAGGGAGCGGCGCGTCAACGTCGGCATCCGCGTCGAGGAGACCGACTCGCCGGACACGTTCCGGGTGTCCGGTCGAGGCGAGCTCCAGCTCGCGATCCTGATCGAGATGATGCGGCGCGAGGGCTACGAGCTCGAGGTCGGCAAGCCGACCATCATCACGCGGACCGAGAATGGCCAGACGCTCGAGCCGATGGAATACCTCGTGATCGACATCCCCGAGGAGCACATCGGCGCGGTCACCCAGAAGATCGGACCGCGCCGCGGCGCGATGGCCAAGATGGTGAACCACGGCACGGGCCGCGTCCGGCTCGAGTACCGCATCCCCGCGCGCGGGCTGATCGGCTATCGCACCGAGTTCCTCACCGACACGCGCGGCACCGGCCTGCTCAACCATCTGTTCGATGGCTGGGACGCCTGGCAGGGCGACATCGCCCACCGCCAGAACGGCGCCCTCGTCGCCGATCGAGGCGGACGCGCGACCGCGTACGCGATCGACAATCTCCAGGCGCGCGGCGTGATGTTCATCGGGCCGGGCCTCGAGGTCTACGAGGGGATGATCGTCGGCGAGAACGCGCGCGACAACGACCTGGACGTGAACATCACCAAGGAAAAGAAGCTCACGAACATGCGGGCGTCGACCGCCGACGAGGCGGCGAAGATCACGCCCCCGCGGGTCATGAATCTCGAGCAGAATCTGGAGTGGATCCGCGAGGATGAGCTGCTCGAGGTCACGCCCAAGTCCCTCCGCCTGCGCAAGCGCGCCATGCGCGGGCGTCGACGCTTCTAGCTTCTCTCACCTGACTCGCCGCGGCTGACTCGATGCTCCTGACCAACGGTCGCATCTACCTCATGGATGCCTGGGACACCGTGGTCGATACGCTCGTGGTGCGCGACGGGCGCGTTGCGTTCGCCGGGCGCCGGAGCGAGGTCAATGTCGCCGGAGCGGAGGAGATCGTCGATCTCGGGGGCCGAGCCGTGGTCCCGGGCCTCGTGGACGCGCATGGACACCTGATGCATCTGGCGCGCGGGCGCCTGACGCTCGATGCCGGTGGAGCGCGGTCGGAGGCGGAAGTCGCCGAGCGCGTGGCGGCGCGGGCGGCGAGGACGCCGCGGGGCGAGTGGCTCGGGGGGCGAGGCTGGGATCAGAATCGCTGGCCGGATCGGCAGTGGCCGACCCGGGCCTCGCTCGACCGCGCGGCGCCACATCATCCGGTCGCGCTCACTCGCATCGACGGCCACGCGACGTGGGCGAACTCGGCCGCGCTGGCGGCCGCCGGGATCGACCGGGCGACGTCCGAGCCGACCGGCGGCCGGATTCTCAAGGACGAGCGCGGCGAGCCGACGGGCGTGCTCGTCGACACGGCCCAGCGCCTGATCCAGCGGGCCGAGCCGCGGCCCTCCGCCGACCGCTTCGACCAGGCCGTCACCGAGGCGATCGACGAGTGCCTCGCGGCAGGACTCACGGGCATCCACGAGATGGGCGCCGAGCTCTCCGCCATCGCCTCGTACCGGCGGCTCGTCGAGCGGGGACAGTTCCCGTTCCGCAACTACGTGGCGGTGGCCGCACGATCCGAGTCGACGTGGAGCCTCTACCGGGAGCACGGGCCCGAGACGATCGGCGACGGTCGCGTCGTGGTGGGCGCGCTCAAGCTGATGGCCGACGGCGCGCTCGGCTCGCGTGGCGCCGCGCTGCACGATGCGTACTGCGACGATCCGGGCAACACCGGGCTCGTGCTGATCCCGCCCGACGAGATCGCGCGCCTGACCCTCGAGGCGGCCGAGATGGGCTTCCAGGTCTGCGTGCACGCGATCGGCGATCGCGCGAACACGCTGACGCTCGACGCGCTCGAGGCAGCGCTGGCCCGCGGCCCGTGGCCGGATCATCGCTTCCGCGTCGAGCACGCCCAGATCCTGACCGAGCGCGATATTCCCCGCTTCCGGCGGCTCGGCGCCCTGCCGAGCATGCAGGCGACCCACTGCACCTCGGACATGGAGTGGGCGGCCGAGCGGCTCGGCCCGGATCGGCTCCGGGGCGCCTACGCGTGGCGCTCGCTGCTCGAGACCGGCGTCATCATCGCGGGCGGCTCCGACTTCCCGGTCGAAAGCCCGAGCCCGTTCCACGGTCTCTACGCCGCGGTCGCGCGCCGCCCGCGCAGTGGTGAGGACCGCGGCTGGCAGCCGGAGCAGCGCATGACACGCGAGGAGGCGATGCGCTCGTTCACGAGCTGGAATGCCTATGCCTCACGGCAGGAAGGCGAGCTCGGGACGCTCGAGCCCGGCAAGCGCGCCGATCTCGTCGTGCTCTCCGATGACGTGTTGACTTGCGTCGAGGAGCGCATCAAGGACATCACGCCCGTCCTGACGCTCGTCGGCGGCGACGTCGTCTTCCGCGGGCCGTACTCGCCCGCTTAGCCTTTCCGCCTAGCGCGGGCTTCGCGGTCCGGAGGACGCGCGGGCGCCGCGTTCCGGTGGGCGCGCTCCGAGGCCATCAAGTCGACAGGCCGCCGGAGAGCGACTCCTCGTCGGAGCAGTGCCACCTGCCTCGGTGGCTCAGCATCAGAGCTGGAGGGCAATGATGCCGGCCAGGGTGAGGACGATGCCCAGGAAGGCGCGGAGGGTGATGCGCTCGTCGAGGAAGATGACCGCGAGGGGGATCGCGAACATCGGCGCGGTGGACGAGAGGACGGAGGCGACGGCGACGCCGGCGTGCTTGACGCCCGCGACGAACATGACCGAGCTCACCGACGTGATCGCGCCGAGGATGACGATGCGAATCTGTACGGCGCGGCTGCTCTTGGCGAACGTGCGCGGCACCGGGCGGGCCCACGGCGTCAACCAGAGCACCATCGACGCGATCGGGAGCCGGATCGCCTGCGCGGTGACCGGGCCCATCTCGGCGAGCGGCGGCTTGACGAGGACCGTCGAGACCGCCCACGCCAGCGACGCGATCGCGGCCGCGCCGACGCCGAACCAGAAGCGCTCCTCGGGCGCGCGTTCGGCCCACGGCGCCACGATGAGGACGAGGCCGGCCATCGTGACGAGCGACCCGACCGCGATGGGGACCGTGACCGGTTCGTTCAGGAATGCCGCGGCGATGACGGCGGCGCCGAGCGGATAGGTCGTCGAGATCGTCATGGCGCGGCCGACGCCGATGGCGCGAGTGCTCTCGAAAAACACGGTGTCGCCGAGCGCGATCGCGGTGACGATCGACAGCCCGAGCAACAGCCACCCGCTCGCCGAGATCGCCGTGAACACGCCGGCGCCGGCCGTCGCCAGCACCCAGGCGATGAGGAGCACGCCGCCGATCGTCGAACGGATCGCGTTGACGCCGACCGAGCCGAGCTCGGACATGAGGGAGCGCGCCAGGAGGCTCGTCACCGCCCACGCCACCGCCGAGCCCAGGGCGGCGAGGGCTCCGAACGTCGTGTCCTCGATCACCTCGGGAAGCTATCCGCTCGACAACCCGGGCGGCGCACGGCGAAGATCATACACCGTGAGGTTCCTCGTCTACGGCGCGGTCTTCGCCCTTGCATTCGTGGCATTCAGCCTCGTCAGCTTCTGGCTCGCCGTCCGCCCGCCGCGCCTCGCCATTCCGCAGGCACCGGGCGACTACGGGCTGAAGGTCGAGACCGTGACGATTTCGGCCGACGACGGCGTGAGGCTCGCCGCGTGGCTCCTGCCTCGTGCGGGCGCGCCGGCGCTCGTGCTGCTGCACGGCTATCCCGCCGAGAAGGCCGATCTCCTGCCGATCGCCGCCGCGCTGTCTCCGCGCTTCACCGTCTTGCTGCTGGATCAACGGTATTTCGGTGAGAGCGGCGGGCACGCGACCACGATCGGCTTTCGCGAGCGCGGCGACCTGCGCCGCGTGATCGACTTCCTCGGGTCGCGTGGCTTCAAGGAGGTCGGCGTCTTCGGCCTCTCGCTGGGCGGCGCCGTCGCCCTGCTGGCCGCGGCCGAGGACCCGCGCATCCGCGCCGTCGCGGCCTATGCGCCGTTCGCGGATCTCCGGCTGCTCGGGTACGAGCTCTACGGCTGGCTCTGGTATCTGAAATACCCGTTCGTGGGGCTTCTGCGTGGCTGGTCCCTTCTGTTCTTCGGCCACGACATCACCACGGTCTCGCCCGAGCGCGCCGCGGCCGCGCTCTCGGTCCCGGTGCTACTGGTGGCCAGTCGCCAGGACGAGCAGATTCCGTTCGCCCACGCCGAACGGCTGCAGCGTGCGCTCGCCCGGGACACGCGGAGCGAATTCGTGTTCATGGATCGGGGCCGGCACGGCGAGCTGCCCCGCGGGTTCGAGGCGAGCCTCGCGCGATTTTTCCTGTTATATGTGAGGTAACGCCATGGACCACGCGTACGCCGAGCTGAACGGAATCCGCCTGCACTACGTGACGGTGGGCCGCGGTCCGCTCATGCTGTTCGTCCACGGCTTCCCGGAGTTCTGGTACGAGTGGCGCCGGCAGCTGCGCGAGTTCGGTCGCGACCATCAGGCGGTCGCTCCGGACATGCGCGGCTATAACCTTTCGGGCAAGCCGGCTGAGCTGTCCCAGTACCGGGTGCCGCACATGGTCGAGGATCTGCGCGCTCTCGCCGCGCACCTCGGTCACGAGAAATTCGTGCTGGTCGGTCACGACTGGGGCGGCGTCGTCGCCTGGGCGTTCGCGATCGCGCATCCCGAGCTTCTCGAGCGGCTGATCATCGTCAACGCGCCCCACCCCGCGATCTTCGACCGCGAGATCCGCGAGAATCCCGCCCAGCAGAACGCGAGTCGCTACATGCTCACGTTCCGGAGCGCCGAGGCCGAGTCGATCCTCGCCGCCGACAACTACGCACGACTGATCGAGGTGCTGCGCCGTGATCTCGGCGATCGCTTCACCGCCGCCGATCGCGCGGCGTATCTCGAAGCGTGGTCCCAGCCCGGAGCGTTGACGGGCGGGCTCAACTGGTACCGCGCCGCCGGCGTGGGCCCGCCGGCCGGTGACGCCGCGCCCGCGCGCGGCCTCGGCGGCGACGCCTCGCGCCTGATCGTGCGCGTGCCGACGCTCGTGATCTGGGGCGAGCGCGACCAGGCGCTCCTCACCGGCAACCTCGACGGGCTCGCGCGCTTCGTGCCCGACCTCACGATCGAGCGGATCCCCGATGGCTCGCACTGGGTGGTGCACGAGCACCCCGAGCGCGTGAACCGGCTGATCCGCGATTTCCTCGCCGCACGCCGGACCTCCGCGAAGGAGGCGCGATGATCATCGGGGTTCCCCGCGAGATCAAGCCGGGCGAGCAGCGCGTGGCGCTCACGCCGGCCGGCGCCCGGGCCATGGTCGAGGCTGCGCACGCCGTGCTCGTCGAGCGCGGCGCCGGAACCGGAAGCGGGATCCGTGACGAGGAGTACGCCGCGGTCGGCGCCGAGCTCGCCTCGGTCGACGACGTCTGGCGCCGCGCCGCGCTGGTGCTGAAGGTGAAGGAGCCGCTCGCCCCCGAGGTCGGCCGCCTCCGCTCCGGGCACGTGCTCTTCACGTACCTCCACCTGGCGCCGGCGCCGGAGCTCACGCGCGGGCTCCGCGACTCGGGTGCGATCGCGATCGCCTACGAGACCGTCCAGCGCGCCGATGGGAGCCTGCCGCTCCTCACGCCGATGAGCGAGGTGGCTGGGCGGCTCTCGGTTCAGGAAGGCGCCTACTACCTCGGGCGCGCTCACGGCGGTCGCGGCATCCTGCTCTCGGGGATCCCGGGCGTGCCGCCGGGCAACGTCGTGATCCTCGGGGCGGGCGCCGCCGGGCTCAACGCCGTCAAGACCGCGGTCGGGCTCGGCGCCGACGTGTCGATCCTCGACGTGAACGTCGACCGGCTGCGCCACGTCGACGACCTCTTCCGCGGCCAGGTGGTCACCTTGATGTCGAACAGCTTCAACATCGAGCAGGTCGTGCGCCGCGCCGATCTGCTGATCGGCGCCGTGCTCCTCGCCGGGGCACGGGCTCCCGTCCTCGTCACCAAGGAAATGGTCTCGCAGATGAAGGAAGGCTCGGTGATCGTGGACATCGCGGTGGACCAGGGCGGGTGCGTCGCGACGATCCACCCGACGACCCTGCTCGATCCCGTCTACCTCGTCGGCGGTGTCGTCCACTACGGCGTGGCCAACATGCCGGCGCTCGTCCCGCGCACCTCGACCTTCGCGCTCACGAACGCCACGCTGCCGTACGCGGTCGAGCTGGCGACGCGCGGCGCCGCGGCGGCGGTGCGCGCGAATCCCGTGCTGGCCAAGGGCGTCAACGTCTGGGGCGGCAAGGTCGTGCATCCCGGCGTCGCGGAGTCGCTGGGCGAGCCTGCGACGTCGCTCGCGGCGGTGCTCGGCTGAGGACGCACGTCGGGACGTCGGGGTACAACTACCCGGAGTGGCGGGGAACCTTCTACCCCGAGAAGCTTCCCGCGTCGAAGATGCTCGCGTACTACGTGGAGCGCTTCACGACGGTCGAGATCAACGCGACGTTCTACCGGATGCCGAACGAGAAGACGGTCGCCGGCTGGGCGTCGGCCGCCCCCACGGGCTTCACCTACGTCCTCAAGGTGCCGCAGCGGATCACGCACTTCGCGCGGCTGCGCGGCGTCGACGAGCCGCTGCGCTACTTCTGCGACACCGCGCGTTCGCTCCGCGACAAGCTCGGCCCCCTACTCTTTCAGCTTCCCCCGAACTTCAAGAAGGCGACCGACCGGCTCGGCGAGCTTTTGTCGATCCTGCCGGACGGATTCCGTGTGGCCTTCGAGTTCCGCCACGAGAGCTGGTTCGACGACGAGGTATACACGCTGCTTCGCGCGCGCAATGCCTCGCTCTGCATCGCCGACACCGAGGAGGGCACGACGCCGGCGGTCGCCACGGCGGATTTCGGCTACCTCCGACTTCGCGCCGTGGAGTACAGCGACGACGATCTGCAGCGCTGGATCGCGACGATCGACCGCGTCGGCGCCGGCTGGAGCGACGCGTACGTCTTCTTCAAGCACGAGGCTGAGTCGACTCGCCGTGCATTGGCCTTACAAAATCTGCTGCTTACGCACGGGTAGCCCGGAAGCCGCCTCCGCCGATGGCGCCGTCTTGTCGTAGGACTACTCGCCGGCGCCGCACGTTCCTGACCCACAGTAGGCACCGGCGGCAAAAGGGGCCGCCCGGCTTTAGCGCGAGCCGAGACGATCCGTGGACTCAGCCCGCCCGACGGCGCCGAGTGTGCCCTTAACGGCTTGGCGGAGCCGGGGGAGCCGGGGGCGCCGCCGGCGCAGCCGGCACCCATACCCAGGCATAGGCGACCGTCACCCCATCGCCTTGCAGGCGGTAGCAGCCGCTGGCGTAGCAGACTGGCGCCACCGACACCTGCGTCTGCGGCTGGTAGGCCGGCGCCGGTGCGTAGACTTGGTCCGCGTAGACTGGGTACGCCGGGTAGGGATAGGCATAGTATGGGTACGCGAGCGCTGAGCCGAGGAAGACCCCACCGACAAAGGCGGGACCGAAACAGCAGAAGTGATGAAATCCATCGTGATGGAATCCACCACGGAACCCGCCGTGAAAGCCACCGCCGCGCCCGCTCCAGGCAGAGACCGGGGCGGCGAGGGCGAGGGACAGCACAACTACGAGCGCCAGACTGAGGATCTTTTTCATGACTGACTCCTTCTCGACAGCAAAGCCACCACGCCCACGCGCCTCACTTTGCAGCGTAACCCTCCAGTCGGCGTCATGGTTCCAAGGTCGGGTCCCGGGCGCTTTGGCATGACGCGAGTATAAACCCTCGGACCTTCCCGTCGGGCAGCCGACGAGGTTCGACTTGGCGATCAACCTCAAGACGGCAAAAGTCCTTGGCCATCCGCATCCACGTCCTCCACCACGCCGCCGCAGAGCCCGTCTACGGGCTCTGGTTGATCGAAGAGCTCGGCCGCCATGGATATGCGCTGAGCCCGGGCACGCTCTACCCGATCTTGCGTGATCTCGCCGATGGGAGGTATCTCCGCCTGGAGCGGCGCCTCGTGGACGGACGCATTCGCAAGTATTACTGGATCACCGCCCGGCGCCGGCGCGCACTGGCGTCGGCCCGGACCCAGATCATCGAGCTGATGCGGGAAGTGCTAGAGCCGCAACGCCAGCGCCCGTGCGCGAAGATGAATCGACGATGAGCAATGGGCCGGCGGGGGTAGATCAGAAGCTGCCGACGGACCGGGCGTCCGGCCAAAAATTTCCCGACGTGCTGGAGGTGCTGGGAGTCGCGACACGGCTGGGGCTGACTTCCTTCGGCGGGCCGGTCGCGCACATCGGCTACTTCCGTGAAGAATACGTCGCTCGACGCAAGTGGCTCGACGAGGCCACGTACGTCGATCTCGTGGCGCTCTGCCAGTTCCTCCCCGGCCCGGCCAGCAGTCAGGTCGGTATCGCCATCGGCATCACCCGTGCCGGCCTGCTCGGCGGTGTCGCGGCGTGGCTCGGGTTCACGCTCCCCTCGGCCATCGCGCTCGTCGCATTCGCCTATGGCCTTCGGGTGCTCGAGGTCGCCGATGCCGGTTGGTTGCACGGACTGAAGGTGGCCGCGGTGGCCGTGGTTGCCCTCGCCGTGTGGGGCATGGCGCGGGCGCTCGCGCCCGACAGCGGGCGTGCCACGATCGCGCTCCTGTCGGCGATCGGCGCACTCGTCTGGTCGACGGGAGCCGCGCAAGTCGTCATCATCGCCGCCGCGGCGCTGGCCGGGCTGCGATTCCTGCCGGGCACCGCCGCGGCGCCGACCACACGAGCGCCGGTCCCCGTCGGGCGGCGCCTGGGCGTGTTCATGCTCGTGCTGTTCTTCGGTCTATTGCTCGCGCTGCCGATCGCCCGCCAGCTCGTGGGGGCCCAGGCGCTCGCCGTCTTCGACAGCTTTTTCCGCGCCGGGTCGCTGGTCTTTGGCGGAGGCCACGTCGTCCTTCCGCTGCTGCAGGCAGAGGTCGTCGCGCCCGGCTGGGTGACCGGCGAGCAGTTCGTGGCCGGCTACGGCGCCGCCCAGGCCGTGCCGGGTCCGCTCTTCACCTTCGCCGCCTACCTCGGCGCCGTCATGGGACCGCGGCCCAACGGCGTCGCCGGCGCCGCCCTCGCACTGATGGCGATCTTCCTGCCATCGTTCCTGCTGGTCGTGGGAGCGCTCCCCTTCTGGTCCGCAATCCGCGGGAGATCCGGCTTTCAGCAAGCGCTGCGAGGGATCAACGCGGCGGTCGTCGGGCTTCTCCTGGCCGCGCTCTATCACCCGGTATGGACGAGCGCGATCCGGAGTCCGGCCGATGTGGGTCTCGCGCTCGCGGCCTTCGGCCTGCTCGCGTTCTGGAAGGCGCCGGCGTGGCTCGTCGTCGTGTTCGCGGCAGGCGGCGGCACGCTCGTGTCCCTTGTCGCCCGGTAGGAGCCCGGCTCGATCGAGCCGATGGGAGGAATGCATGCGTTCATGGGAGAGGACCGTGGTGATCTTCGTCGCGGTGGCCTCACTGGCCGGCGGCGCGGCCCGCGCTGGGACGGCGCAACCCGCTGGACCAGTCGCGCCGGCGGCCGCTGGTGATCTGGCGAGCGAGGTGACGAAGCTCAAGGGCGAGATCGAGGGCTTGAAGGGCATAGTGCCCGACCAGTCGCACGTGATGAAGGACATCGCCTATCACTTCTCGAACCTGTGGTTCGCGGGACAGGCGCGGAACTGGCCGCTCGCGGGCTTCTATCTGAGCGAGACGCGCTCGCATCTGAGATGGGCGGTGCGGATCCGTCCCGTGCGCCGGACGACCAGCGGCGAAATCGACCTGCGCGGCATCCTCGAGGGAATGGACCGCTCGCTGCTGACCGGCGTCCAGAAGACGATCGAAGCGCGAGACCTCGCGGCCTTCTCGAAGGCGTACCGGGACACGTTGAGTGGCTGCTACGCCTGCCATCAAGCCTCCGAGAAGCCATACCTCAGGCTTCGCGTGCCGGACGCGCCCGAGGGGCGGATGATCGAATTCTCGCCCGCGGGGAGCGGGGGCTGACACCAACGAGAGGCAAGAGCATGGGAATCGCGCTTCGTAGTCTCGCCCTTCCGGTCGTCGGGCTCGTCGTCGGCTCCGCCTGGGGGGCAAACGTCTCCATCGGTCGGCGACGTCCTGAAGCTACTTCGCGCCGGGGGATACGTGATCGTCGTCCGCCATGGCGCCACGCATCCCGATCAGGCCGACACCGACCCCCTGAACCTCGACAATGTCGCCAGGCAGCGCCAGCTGAACGACAAGGGTCGCGCCGACGCGAAAGCGGTCGGTGAGGTGTTCCGCGGTGCCGCGGTTCCGATCGGGAAGTCGTACTCCAGCCGATTCTTCCGTGCGGTGGAAACGGCGCGGCTGATCGGCGGCAAGGAGCCGCAGGCCGAACATCCTCGACGCGTTCGGCAAGGACTGGTTCGAGATCCGGGAGGGCGAGGCCTCGATCTTCAAGCCCGAGGCCGGCGGGACGTACACCCTGGTGGCCCGCGTGCAGATCAGCCAGTGGGCGACCGCGATGAAGTGAGTGCGTGGCCGGCCACGCGCGAGCCCAGGGATCGACGCAGCTCGTCCAGGGTCCCGAGGAAGGCGTCGAGCACCGGCGTCTTCGGCTTGTCGCGGCGGAGCACGATCCCGATCTGGCGGAAGAGCGGCGGCGCGAGCTTCACCGCGCTGAGTCTGCGGGCCCGCACGTCGGGCCGGGCCGCGAACGAGGACGTCACCGACAATCCCAGCCCCGACTCCACCAGCTTCTTGATCGCTTCCGTGTTGCCGAGCTCCATCGGCGAGGCCGGCGTCGCGCCACCCCGCTGAAACCAGTCATCGATCACACGGCGCAAGGTCGCCCCCCGCTCGAACAGGATCAGGGGCTCCTTCGCGAGCTCGGCCGGCGTGGCGCGGCGCCGCGGCCACCGCCGGCCGGGCGGCCCGATCGCCACGAGCTCGTCCCGGTGCAGCGCGCTCACCGCCAGCTCGCGCTCTCGCACCGGCAGGCTCACGATCCCGACGTCGAGCTCGTTGGCCACGACCGCGCGCGTGATCTCGGGCGCGTTGCCGGTGACCACGACCAGCTCCGTTTGCGGGTAGCGCGCGCGGAATCTCCGCAACGCGGACGGCAACAGATAGATGCTGAACGACGCGCTGGTGCCGAGCCTGATGCGTCCGGCCACGATGCCTCGGAGCTGCTGGACGAGCTCGAGCCCGCGCTCGAGCTCCCGCATCGCGCGCCCGGCGTGCGCCAGGAGGAGCTCGCCCGCCTTGGTCGTGTAGGTCCGCTTGCCGACACGCTCGAGCAGCGCCAGCCCCAGCTCCTGCTCGAGCTGTCGCACCTGCATGCTGACGGCCGGCTGCGTGAGTCGAAGCTCGCGCGCCGCGCGGGAGAAATTCCCGTGGCGCGCGACCGTGGCGAGCGTCTGCAGGTGCGCGAGCTGGATGTTCACGACGGGGAGACCAAAAAATACCTGATCGTAACGATCAAGACAATTGATTTCCCTGATAGTGGTCTCTGGCGGATCATGCGCGCATGGAACAGAGCTCCTACGCCCTCGAGCTGCTCGCGAAGGACCGCCTGGACCGCGCCCGCGTCGACGCCGGACGCCGGAGGCTCCTTCGCCGCGGCGAAGTCCTGCCCGCTCCCCTGCCCGCGTAGCTCCGCGCCGGCGGATCGCGTCAGGGTCCGCGCCGCCCGCGAATCGGATCTGGCGCAGATTGCCGCGATCTGGAATTACGAGGTCCTCGGCACCGACGCGACCACCGACACCGAGCCCCGCAGTCTGGCCGCCCAGCGGGAGTGGCTCGCCCGGCACACCGAGCGCTATCCGGTCGTGGTGGCGGCGATCGCCGCGGACGCTCCCGAGCGTGACGAGGACGTGCTGGCCTACGGCTCGCTCTCGCCGTATCAGGCCAAGCCGGCCTTCGCTCGAACCGTCGAGGACTCCGTGTACGTCGAGCGGAACCGTCGCGGTGCGGGGCTCGGCGGCCTGATCCTCGCCGAGCTGATCCGGCGCGCGCGGGTGCTCGAGCACCATTCGATCCTCGCGCGCATCACGGCGAAGAACACCGCGTCCCTGCGTCTGCACGCGCGGCACGGCTTCCACCCGGTCGGCCTCGAGCGCGAGTCGGCGTTCAAGCTCGGCCGCTGGCACGACGTCACGATCATGCAGCGCCTTCTCGATTGAGCCACGTCGACTTCACAGGAGGATTGCCTCATGAGCCCCGCGATCGACCACGTCATGAACATCACCGAGCGGCCGTCGCCCGTCATGGTCAAGGGCGCCGGCTCGTGGCTCTGGGATCGTGACGGCAAGCGCTATCTCGATTTCGTCCAGGGCTGGGCGGTGAACTGCCTCGGCCACTCGCCGCGCGTCGTGCTCGACGCGCTCGCCGCGCAAGGGGCCCGGCTGATCAACTGCAGCCCCGCGTACTACAACGAGCCCATGGCCAGGCTGGCCGAGCTCCTGGCCGAGGCATCGGGGCTCGACCAGGTGTTCCTCTGCAACAGCGGCGCCGAAGCGAATGAGGGCGCGATCAAGCTGGCGCGCAAGTGGGGCGCCCGCTATCGCGGCGGCGCCTACGAGATCGTCACGATGCACGCGAGCTTTCACGGACGCACGCTCGCGACGATGGCCGCCTCGGGCAAGCCGGGCTGGGACGACATCTTCCCGCCGAAGGTCCCCGGGTTTCGGAAGGTCCCGCTGGGCGACCTCGGCGCGGTCGCCGACGCGATCACGCCGGCCACGGTCGCGGTGATGCTCGAGCCGATCCAGGGCGAGGCCGGAGTCTTCGCGGCCGGCGACGAGTATCTACGCGCGCTCTCGGCGCTGACGAGGGAGCGTGGTGTCCTGCTCGTCCTGGACGAGATCCAGACCGGCGTCGGTCGCACCGGTCGCTTCTTCGGCTACCAGCACGCGGGCGTCACCCCCGACATCGTCACGGTCGGCAAAGGTCTCGGGGGCGGCGTCCCGCTCGCGGCGCTCGTCTCCGCCGGCCGCGTCAGCTGCTTCGAGTACGGCGACCAGGGCGGCACCTTCAACGGTAACCCGCTGATGGCCGCCGTCGGCTGCGCGGTGCTCGAGACGGTCGCCAAGAAGGAGTTCCTGGATGCGGTCGTCGCCAACGGCATCTATCTGATGGACCGCCTGCGGGCCCTCGCCGCCGAGCTGGGCCACGGTGAGGTCCGTGGTCGCGGGTTGCTGCAAGCCCTCGAGCTCCGGGCGCACGATGCGAAGAAGGTCTCGGCCGCCGCGCTCGATCACGGTCTCCTGGTGAACGCGCCGCGCCCCGATACGCTCCGCTTCATGCCGGCGCTCACGGTCTCGCGCGAGGAGATCGACGAGATGCTGACGATCCTTCGAAAGAGCCTCGGCGAGCCGCGCGCGTGACCGAGCCGAAGGACGCCGCGTTTCCGCTTCGCGCTCAGCGATGCGCGGGCGCGCGGTGCTCGAGCTTGCGCAGGGTGGCCGCGACGTCGATGCGCCCGGTGAGCACCGGCGCCAGCGGGTCGCCCAGCTTCTCGAAGCGCGCCGGCGCGGTCTTGATCGTGAAGCGCGCCGGATCGAGCTTCGCGGTGACTTCCTCCCAGCGGAGTGGACACGAAACCGGCGCCCCGGGAAGCGGGCGCGCCGAGAACGGCGCGACGACCGTTTGTCCCCGCCCGTTCTGGCCGAAGTCGATGTAGACCTTGCCGCCGCGCGACCGCAGGGGCCGCGCGATCGTCGAGATCCCGGGCTCTGCCTCCACGCCCATGGTCGCGAGAAGCCGCGCGAAGGTCCGCGTGACGTCGTAGTCGTAGCCGGCGCCGAGCGCGAGGAGGATGTGCAGTCCGGTCGCCCCGGAGGTCTTCACGTAGCTGGGCAGCGCGAGCTCGTCCAGAATGCCGTGGAGCGCGCGCGCGACCTTGATCACGTCCGTGAACGGGGCGCCCTTGGGATCGAGATCGAGGACGAGCCAGTCCGGGTTGTCGAGCGAAGTCAGCCGCGAGCTCCAGAGGTGCAGCGGGATCGTTCCGAGGTTCACGACGTAGCGAAGGCTCTCGCGGTCGTCGACGACGAAGTAGTCGATGTCACGGTCCACGTCGTTGGCGTGGATCCGCTGGGTCCGGATCCACGACGGCGTCCATTCGGGCGCGTCCTTCTGGAAGAACGACTTCCCCTTGATCCCGTCGGGATACCGCGTGAGCACCAGCGGCCGATCCTTCAAGTGCGGCAAGAGCCACGGCGACACCGCATCGTAGTACTCGATCAAGTCCGACTTCGTGTACCCCTCATCCGGCCAAAACACCTTCCCCGCATTCGTGATCGTCACCCGCCTCTCGTCCCCCCCGCGCGCCCCTCGCTCATCCGCCGCGCGCTGCTCTCCTCTCGCTACGCTCACACGCCGGCGATCCGCACTCTGGCCGCCTTCGGCGTTGGATGAAGAACGCCGGGACGGCGGCGTTCGATCGGCGGTGTCACCGGCTGGCGAGGGGGCGGGGGAGGGGGGGACGGTTCGGGCGGAGTGGGACCCCCGAGTCCCGCCCGCGGCTCGAAGAGCCGCGGAAAGCGGGCGAGTGGGTGACGCAGCCCGAGCCGTGCCCCCCTCCCCCGCCCCCTCGCCAGCCGCCACCACCGCCGTCTCGCGCACGCAATCCTCGGGGCGCTTGTCCTCACGTAACCCGAGGAAAGACGGATGACGGATCCCACCATCGCGTGTCCATTCGGTGAAGCGCACTTCGCCCACGAGCCTGGGATCGACCCAGTGGTGGTCGCGGCCGGCGGGGGTGCCGCGCGCGAACGGCGAGGTCGAGCGCGCGAGCGGGCGGAGCTTCTCGCTGATGGTCTTGAGCGCGCGATCGTCGAAGCCCGTGCCGACCTTCGAGACATACACGAGCTCGCCCTTGTCGTAGAGACCCAGATGGAGCGCGCCGAAGTGAGCGCGAGTCCCCTGCGGCAGGGTGTAGCCGCCGATCACGAATTCCTGCCGGAGCTGACACTTGATCTTGAGCCAGTCCCTCGAGCGCTTCGCGGCGTAGGGGCTGTCGCGCTTCTTCGCGACCACGCCCTCCAGGCCTTGCTCGCAGGCCGCCGCGAGAAAATCCGCGCCGTGGCCCTGCACGTGATCGCCGAAGTAGACGACGCCACGCGGCGGCACCAGGAGCTTCACGCACTCCTTGCGCGCTTCGAGCGGCAGCCGGCGCAGATCGCGACCGTCCAGACCGAGCGCGTCGAAGAAGACGGCACTGACCGGCACTTCGCCCCGCGCCCGCTCGACATCGGCCGGACGCGTGAGACCCATACGTTCCTGCAGCCGCTGGAAGCTCGAGCGGCCCCGGTCGTCCAGGGCGACGATCTCGCCGTCGAGATGGAAGCTCTTGAGCGGCAGCGCGCGCAGGGCCGCCGCCACCTCGGGGTAGCGCGTCGTGACGACCTGGTTGCTCCGATGGCGCAGCTCGACCTCATCGCCCTCGCGCGAGGCCAGGACACGCACGCCGTCGTACTTGATCTCGAAGAGCCACGCCGGGTCCGACGGCGTCTCGTCGACGAGCGTCGCGAGCATCAGGAGATCGCCGTGCGGTGCGATCTTCCCGCGCGGGGCCTCGAGCTCGGTCAACCGCCGGCGCAACGTCTCGACCCGGGTCGCGCCGTCGCGCAGCTCCTCGATCGTCAGCCCCGAGAGCACCGATTCGGGGAAGCGCTCGGTCGGCTCCGTCTCGCCGGCGTATTCGTCGGCCTTCTTCAGCAACAGCCAGTCGCGGTCCTTGCCACTCATGCGCGCCAGCGTCCACCGCCCGCGCAGCTTGAAGCCGAACAGCTCGAACTCGAGCTTGCCGCGCTGGATCTGCTCGCTCGCCGGCTCGGGCTTCAGGAGCTGGAACCGGCCGGCGTCCCACACGATCGACGGACCGGCCCCATAGTTACCCTCTGGAATGACGCCCTCGAAGTCGGCGTACTCGACGGGATGGTCCTCGACGTGAACGGCCAGCCGTTTCTCGTGTGAGCGCATGGAGGGGCCCTTGGGCACGGCCCAGCTTTTCAGCACGCCGTCGATCTCAAGCCGTAGATCGTAGTGGAGCCGCCGCGCCGAATGCTTGTGGACGACGAACCGGCTGCCGCCGCTCGGGCCAGGGCCGCCGAACGGCTCGGGCGTCGCCGCCGGGTCGCGTTTGCGGCGATACTCCCCGAGATCGCGGCTAGGCACGCAGCACCAGGATCACCGAGAGCGAGGCCATGAGGTTGTCCGCCGCGTGCGCCGCCATGGACGGGAGCAAGCTACCCGTCCGCTCGTACGCCCACGCCCACAAGAGGCCGCTCCAGAAGACCGCCCCGAAGCCGAGGACGCCGTAGCCATGGGCGACCGCGAAGATGGCCGCGCTCAGGACGGCGGCGTTGCCGACGCCGAACCGCCGCCGCAAGGTCGCGAACAGAAGCCCGCGGAACACGGTCTCCTCGAACACCGGCGTGAGAACGGCCGTGTCGAAGATCGTCATCCCGACGACAGCGCGCGAGCCCCACACCAGATCGCGATCGAACCACTCCGTCCAATGCGCGGAGAACCCCACCCATCGTCCGGCCAGGTCGATGATGCCTTCGCCGACCTGGCCGAGCGCCAGCAAGGTGAGGACGACGAGCACGAGCCGGCGCCTTCCGTCGGGCGTCGGCACCAGCCCGAAGCTCTCGCTCAGGCGAAGCCCCGACGGCCGGATCAGGAGGCGGTGAGCGAGGACGATGAGCGGCACGAACGAAAGGTTCGTCGCGGCGCCGATCAGCACGCGCGAGTACGGTCGATCCGGGCCGAGGGACGACGCGAGATAGAGGACGGTGAGCGTGATCGCCCCGAGGGCGCCGCCCCAGATCAACACGCGGACACCGGTGCGTCCCCGCCAGGGCGGCGGGAGGACGACGACGCTGACCCGGTCGAAGGCTCGCCGCCGCCACACCACCCGCGCGAGCAGGACGAGCCCGATGGCGATGAGCACCACCTCGATCGCCACGGTCGCGCGCATGCGGGCCAGCAATCGGTTGGAGCGGTCGGCCTGCGTCGCCGTCGCCGCCGCCAGAAGCTCCTGGTGGCCCAGACGCGTCGCGAGGCGGATCGCGAGCCGGTCCCTGAACCAGCCCGCCTCGAGCGCGTCCGCCAGCGCCGCGTCGGCGTCAGCGCCGGCCTCGCCCTCGATGTCTTCTCCGAGATAGGCGGCGCCGACCAGTCGCGCGAACGCCGGCAGCGGGTCGGGACGGCGCTCCCATTCCTCCGTCCGACGTCGCACGCCGTCCAGTCGATGGGCTTCCCCCTCGAGGATCGCCAGGTGCAGATCCACAGACGGATCGAACGACTCTCGCGCGAGCTCTTCGTACCAGCGGAGGGCCTCGTCGAGGTCGTCCTTCGGGTCGGTCGACAGGACGCGATAGACGAATCGCTCCCACGCCGGTGCGCGCTCGACCGCGTCGTCGATGTCCATCGTGCGACCCACGATCAGGGCGAGCGCGCGCTCGGGCTCCTCCACGCCTTCCACGCGCGACCCCGAGTACTGCAGCCACACCATCATCGCGATGAACGCGAGGAGCACGAGCGCCGCGAGAATCGTGACGAGCGCGACGGGCGACCGCCCCGTGGGCTCGGGAGCCCCGATATCTTGCCGCTCGACGGTGACCGGAACGCTATCCATGGGAGAGTAGAGCCCTTCGCGCATCATAGGGAGCATCGTGCTATCGTGCAAACCATGGCGCCGCACTCGATCGGCTCGGGCACGATCTCGTTCGGGCTGGTCTCGATTCCCATCCGAATGTACACCGCGGCCTCGTCCGCGAACGTCGCCTTCAACATGCTGCACGCGAAGTGCGGCTCGCGCATCAAGCAGCAGACGTTTTGCCCGGTGTGCAACGAGGTCGTCGATCGCGCGTCGCTCGTGCGCGGCTACGAGTTCTCCAAGGACCAATACGTGCGGGTGGCCGACGACGAGCTCAAGGCGCTCGAGGGTGAAGCCTCGAAGATGATCGACATCGCCGAGTTCGTGCCGCTCCAGTCGGTCGACCCGATCTACTTCGAGCGGACGTACTTCCTCGGCCCCGACAAGGGCGGCGACAAGGCGTATCGGCTCCTCGCCGACGCGATGGAGAAGCAGGGGCGCGTCGCGCTCGCGAAGTTCGTCATGCGCGGCAAGGAGAGCCTCGTGCTCATCCGTCCGGCGCAGGGCGGTCTGATGCTCCACACGATGTACTTCGCCGACGAGGTGCGCGATTTCGGCGAGATCGATCGCGGGCAATCGGCGAAGATCAAGCCGGGCGAGCTCGATCTGGCCGGGCAGCTCATCGACGGTCTGTCCAACGACGAGTTCCACCCCGAGCAGTACGAGGACGAATATCGCCACCGGGTCCTCGATCTGGTCAACCAGAAGGTCGAGGGCAAGGAAGTCACGGTGGCCGCTCCCCAGGCGCCCCGCGCCCAGGTGATCGACCTCATGGATGCGCTCAAGGAGAGCCTGGCCAAGCGGGTCGCCTCGGGCGAGAAGCGGCCCCTGGCGAAGGCCAAGCGGTCGGAGCAGGCCGCCGCACCCGCCGCCCCCCCCAAGCGAGCCTCCGCGGCGAAGAAGTAGCGTTCGGGGTCCCGAGGGTTAGAATGGGTTTTGGGCCGCCATGCCCAGAATCGCCCTCGAACCACGCTTCCAGGTCGAATACCTGTCGGTCCTCGACAGCGACGGCAACCTCGACACCGCGCTCGAGCCCAAGCTCGCCGACACGGATCTGAGGTCGCTCTATCGCGCGATGCTGCTCGGCCGCCGGCTGGACGAGCGCATGGTGAGGCTCCAGCGTCAGGGACGCATCGGGACC
>QHSQ01000317.1 GCA_003221615.1 Candidatus Rokuibacteriota bacterium
TAGCCGCGTCGTGAGCGTCAACTCGGCGATGGATTTCACTTTATGGTGCGGAGATACGCAATCAAGTCTCGTTTCGAATCCTCATCACAGACGCCATCAAGAATATACGGCGTCCGATTTCGCGGTTCCGCCCTTGTCCGAAATCCATCAGCGGATAGATGGGATGAATCGGCTGGCCGCTTCCTGCTCGTCCGGCAACCCGGAGGTAGACTGAGAGCGAGTCTCAGGAGATCGCCTACCTTCGCGAGCGGCTCCGGGTGGTGACTGAACCGCCTACGGCTGCGGCGCCCAAGGAGAGACAGCTTCGTCAGGCGCGGGCCGACGCCTTTCGTGGCGGTACAGCGAGCAGCGCTGTCGTCGCGCGAGTCCGCTCGCACCGAGTCGAGGTCATTGCAGATACAGCAGCGTGATCGTGCCGTCGTCGTTCTCGCTCACCCGCTCGTGGCCGAGTGCCACCCAGGCGCCGTTCGCGGCTCGCACCCACCACTTGGTAGTCCCGTCAGGTAGGACCAGCCGTCCATAGTTGCCGAGGTGGACCGTCGCGCGATCGACGCGGGGAGCCGTCGCGCTCCTCCGGTCCTTCATCCGAGTCCGCGGCATCGCAGGACCTCCCCTGAACCACCCCACCCAGAAAGCTTTTCGACCATTACGGGCTCAGCGCCGCGCGATGTCCGGCGATCACCTGCAGGGTAGGCCCCCCGGTGGAGCGGCTCGAAGCGGAGCCGGCGAGCCATTCCCTCAGCTTCGACCATCGTCGGCGTCCAGAGACGTTGTGCACCGCGATGGCCATGGCCTTCTTCTGGCCGACGAGCACGACCAGCCGCTTGCCGCGGGTGATGCCCGTGTAGAGGAGATTGCGCTGCAGCATGGGGTAGTGCTGCGTGGTCACCGGAATCACGACGGCGGGGTATTCCGAGCCCTGGGACTTGTGAATCGTCGTCGCGTACGCGAGGACGAGGCTGTCGAGGTCCCCCAGCCCGTAGACGACCCGCCGGCCATCGAAGGAGACCGAGACGGTTCCCGCGTCCGGATCGACATCGTCCACGAACCCGCTGTCGCCGTTGTAGACCTCATTGTCGTAGTCGTTCTCCACCTGCATGACCTTGTCGCCCGGCGCAAAGACCCAGCCGAACTTCTCGATCCGCCGCTCGCCCGGGGGATTGAGCGCGGCCTGCAAAGCGAGATTCAGCGACCGCGCGCCGAGGCTGCCACGGTTCATCGGGCAGAGCACCTGGATGTCCCGGATCGCATGGAACCCGAACCGCCGGGGGATGCGGTGGCCCACGAGCTCCAGCAATCGTGCTACGGCCGCCTCGGGATCCTCGGCATCGACAAAGTAGAAGTCGCTATGGCCGACGGGCGGGCGCAGGTCGGGCAGCTGGCCCTGGTTGATGCGGTGCGCCATGGTGACAATGCGGCTTTGGGCCGCCTGCCGAAACACAGCGGTCAGACGCACCACGGGCACCACTTCTGAAGCAATGAGATCGGCCAGCACCTGGCCCGGCCCCACCGACGGCAACTGATCGACATCGCCGACGAACAGCACGCCCGCCCGGTCCGGCACAGCCTTCAGGAGCGCATGCATGAGCAGCACGTCCACCATCGACGTCTCGTCGACGACGACCAGGTCGCCTTCGAGCGGATGGTCCTGGTCTTTCCGAAAGCCGCCGTTCCTGGGGTCAACCTCGAGCAGCCGGTGGATCGTTTTCGCCTCCAGGCCGGTCGCCTCGCTCAGGCGCTTGGCCGCACGGCCCGTGGGGGCACAGAGCAGCACCCGCGCACCCTTCGCCGCGAGGATGCGCAGGATCGCCGTGATGATCGTTGTCTTGCCGACGCCAGGTCCGCCGGTCACCACGAGAACCTTCGAGACCAGGGCCAGTCGCACGGCCATCTTCTGGCTGTCCGCCAGCTCAAGCCCAGTCTTTCCCTCGACCCAGGGGATCGCTTTGTCGGGATCGATCGCCGGCCACGCCGGTCGTCCGGCCCCAAGCACCCTGAGACGCTCAGCGATCGCTTGCTCGGCCCGATGCAGGCCGCCAAGAAAGAGGCACTCGGTGGTCGCGACGGTATCGGCGACAACCGTTCCCGCGGCGACTTCCTGCCGGAGTGCGCTCTCAACCAGGGGCCGCGGCACGTCAAGCAGCGTCTCCGCTAGGGGGACCAACTCCTCCACGGGAAATCCGCAATGGCCTTCGTCCAGCGCTTCTGTCAGGGCGTAGGAGATGCCGGCCCGCACCCGCCTCATCGCCGTCTTCTCGATGCCGAACTTCATGGCGAGTGCGTCGGCGGTCTTGAAGCCGATCCCGCGGATGTCCCGCGCCAGTCGGTACGGATCCTCCGACATGACCTGCACGGCGTCCGCGCCATAGGTCTTGTAGATGCGGACGGCTCGAGAGCTCCCGACCCCATGGGCGTGCAGAAACACCATGATTTCTCGGACCACCTTCTGCTCCACCCACGCCTTGACGATCCCCGAGGCCCTCACGGGACCAATGCCGTCCACCTCGCGGAGGCGGTCCGGCGTGCGCTCAATGACGTCAAACACCGTCTCCCCAAAAGCCTGGACGAGCTTCTTGGCGTAGACGGGCCCGACGCCCCGGATCATGCCCGAGGCGAGGTACTTCTCAATGCCCTCCAGGGAAGTCGGCGCCGACGGCCGGAGGAAGCGCGCGCGGAACTGGAGCCCATGAGTCCGATCGTTCGTCCAGTCCCCGCTGGCCGTGATCCATTCGCCCGCAGCGATGCTCGCCGCATGGCCGACGACCGTCACCAGGTCCCGGTGCCCGCGGGCCTGCACGCGCAGCACGCAGAACCCGTTCTCCTCATTGTGGAAGGTGACGCGTTCGATGAGACCGGCCAGGACTTCTCCGTCGGCCGGTGGAACGTCGGGAGTCACGAGTTCAAATGTAGCGCGTCCCGTGAACGTCTCCGACACGCATCGCATGACCCGCGCGCACGACCATGCTTAACGTCCTCCCATGAGCGAGCGACCATCGATGACTGCGCCCGAGAATGCGCCCGACAAATTCTCGACGCCCGCGCGATGCTGAGGAAGGTGCCCCAACCCCGTACGCTGCCTGATGTCCAGCTCATCCACAAGTCTTTCCACCGCCACGGGTACATCCACGAGAAGACATACGAGGGCGGCGTGGTGTCGCCGACAAGGACGACCCCAACGTGCGGCCCTCATCCGGCGCGATGCCGGGTTCTCCAGCTCAATCGTCCTCTTCATCTTCTTCATCTTCGTCATCTTCATCGTATTCGTAATCCTCCTCGTCGTCCGGCGCCTCATCATCGTCGTCCAACTCCCTCGACCTCGAGGGGCTGACTGAGCACGCCCGGAAGGTCGCTCTCGGGAAGCGACTAATCGAACTTAAGGACCGGAAGGTCGGTACCTGCTTCATCCGAAAGTCGGAGGTAGACGCGCACAGCAAGGTAAACCGGTGGCGGCTGAAGCAGGCCATGCCCGGGCCCAGAAGGACGTGAGGAAGAAAACTCCGTACCGCGACGGCTGGAAGGGACTTGACCCGGAGGACATGTCGGCGGGATCTGCGGGGAGTCGCGGGGAGTCTACGACCCTGATTTTCTCGCGCCGCGCGCACGTACGCACGCGCGCCATACGCCTCTAGAGGGGTTATAGATACTCCGCAATACTCCGCGTCGGATCACGCCAGAAGGAAAATGTGATCATGAATTTCTGTCCGGGCGTCGGGGTCCCGACCCACTTCTGTCGACCCACACTACTCACACTTTATTAATAAAATCTGCAACTTATCTCGCGTCCAATCTGCGCTACCCCCCTCGTATTTGAGGTCGCCCAAAACGGATAGAAAAAGCTAGAAACTTCTTGGAGGTCGGCGGTCGAACGAGCCGACCGCGATCAAACGTTACTTCGAGCCGTACCAGCGGGCATCCGGATGGCTATAACCTCGGCGTGAATGTCGGAGAAGGCGCCGGCCAGACGGTCGGCCCCGCTCACCTCCACCTCATCCCGCGTTATCGCGGTGATGTCGATGATCCACGGGGTGGCATCCGTTGGATCCTCCCCGCGAAGGCGCCGTACTGAACTACGTCGTCTTCAGCATGACCGCTTGGATCGCGTTGGCCACATCCTCGCAGCGATCGGTGACACCCTCCAGCGTCTCGTAGATCTCCTTCCACTTGAGCAACTCGACTGGATCGGTCTGCTCCTCGAAGAGTGCAGCAATGCTCCGTTGGAGCAGTTCGTCGGCGCGGTTCTCGTGTCGGTGCACTTCGACCGCATATATGGAGAACCGCCGGTCGAGGCGCCGCAGACACCGAACCACCCGCTCGGTTGCCGCGACGGCGTCCACGATGACGCTGGTCATGGCACGACACTCGGACGTCGGCGCCGTGACCCGGTAGACCAGCAATGCCGCTGCCGCCGCGTCGATATAGTCGAGCACGTCATCGAGCCGGCTGGCCAGCCGGTGGATGTCTTGACGGTCGAGCGGCGTGACGAACGTGGTGTTCAGGCGCCTGACGATTGCGTGCGTGATCTGGTCGCCCTCGTGCTCAATGGTCTTGATGGCCGATAACTTCGCCTCGACGTGGGCGAAGTGATACACGAGGTCGCGGAGGAGCCCGGCGGCCGTCACCAGGCGGCGGCCCTGGTCCTCGAAGAGATCGAAGAAACTGGTGTCGTTCAGGATGAGCCCGAGCATCGTCAATCAGCAGTGTAGCGGACGGCCACGCCCTCGGCTACAAGCCAGGCTGACGGAATCACAGCGCATGATCGGGGTCGGCGGGAATCGTGGTCGTCATGGCGCTGCTGGTCGCGTGGGTGATCTTCTTCTGGCCCGCGTATTGGGACTAGATTGATTCACCTCGTGCGGGTCCCATCCGGGAGCGTGTCAGCGGGTAGGACCTCGGACCGTCTGCACGGTCAATGGCCTCATGGCCTGCAGATGAAGTTCGATGTTTACGAGCGAGTTCGCGATCCGTTTCAGAGTCTCGGCGGTGTCCGCGAAGGTTTTGCTCAAGCTCTGGATCGCTGTTTCTGTCTCCGCGTTCATGGGCTCTCCTCCGTCGCGCTCCTGGGGGCATGTTTTCCTCGGGGCGACAGGAACGCGTGATTCTTGGTGATCCCAGGCCCCCGGCGCGTTAACGAGCGTGTGCGGGGGCGCTCTTCATTCCGCTGTCATTCGGCACGCCGAGCGGCGAGAGCCCAGACTCGCGTGAACGGGCGCCGCGGCCCGACGTAGTACGTCAGCCACTTCTCAACGTCCACGCGGCCCTGGCGATGCTCCTCTTCGGTCTGCGCGTACGGCTCGCCGCGGTGCCAGTGCACGCGGTACTCGTGGGGACCGTTCCCGCCACTCCACGCCACGATGACGCGGGCGCCTTCGGGCAAGGCCTGGATCTCTGTCGTCGAGAGCGGCGGATACTCCGGTTCGGGCCCGAAGAGGTTCACTCTAGCGGCTCCGTCACGGTCACGCCGAGGGCGTGCGCCAGGTGCGTGAGCGTCGGCAGCGACGGATGCTTGCGCGTGCCGCTCTCGATTATCGAGATAGAGGCCTCGGTAACTCGGGCCTTCTCGCCAAATCAGCCCGGCTCGAACGGGGGCGTCCGCCCGGGCCCGCCCGGTTGTTTTGCGGGAAGGCGGTGCGCGCCGTGTTCCTCAAGGTCATGGCCCAGGCCCAGGACGACCGCGAACTCGTTGCGAGAACGTGCTCGGCCCGGACGGCCAGCCGGTGATCATGGGTTGCCCTTCTTGGCTACGTTGCTGCCGAACAGCCCTGCACGAGCACTTCATCCAGACACACTCACGCTCGACACCGCTATCCAGTTCGCCGTATCGGCGGTGTTCCAGATAGAGAAGGCGCCGAGGTCGCAGCAGGCTCATCCCCGCTCTCGTCGAAATCACACGCGGCACGGGCGGACGCGGAGCCACGGTGCAGGATGCTGTCCCCGTCCCCATTGGAACCGGGCGGTCATGTTCGTCCAGTGAAGCTCCAGGCGCAATGTGTCCTCATGAGGAGGAGTGCCCTCGGCTCCAACCCAACACTGCATCTCGATGGAGTCGGGCTGGCCGCGAAAGTTCAGTGTGTGCGTGCCATGAATGTATACGGGCAACCCGGGTGGTACGGTGTCACTCGGGTTGGCGGCAATGACCTCGTGCTGCCACCCACTCCCGACGAATGTCCCGGTGACGTGTCGGCCATCGTGCTGGCTATCCAGGTACAACACCGTGTCGGCGTCGAGGCTCACGAACCGCACACGCCAGTTGCGTGCGTCCCGGCCTCCGTCGTTCCGAAGGCTCATCCCAAAGACGACCTGCCATCGATCGCCGTTGGGGACGATCCTTAAGACCTGCTTTCCCGGCTCCCTACGGACGTAGGGCAAGTCAAGCCGAAGTCGTGGTGCGCGCCACTTCTCCCATGCCGCGCGGACCACGGCGGAAATCAGGCCGAGAACCGCCGTGACACTGGACATCGTGGCAGGGTCTCTATACTGACATGACTACCCGTCCTCGAGCACACCATGGAAGCGGTGCACTGTCTGGCGCGTGAACGTCATGCTGCCGGGCAAGCACGAGCGGGACGGCACAGCCGGGCCACGCCCAGCAACGTTCGTGAGGGCGTGCACGCACGAGCAGCGACCGGACCAAGCCGCAGACAAGGCCGAACTCGAGAGCCCTGGCGCCGGCCCGGAGATCGACAAGTACGTCGCGGTGGAGCGTCGTGTGCCCCCTTCCACTCCATGTTCACCCTAGATCTACTGCTCGTCCTTGCCAGCTCTAGGGTAGGCCTTGAGCGCCGGCCCCGGGAGACGATGCGAGCCGCTGGCCACTCGTCCCGACGCAGCTTCTCGAGTTCGGCGCGTCCGAGTGTGCTCCTACCAGCCGCGGTCATCCGAGCGCCGCCCAGAGCCTCGCGAGCGTGCGGTCACGCTTGGCGAGGCCGAAGCCGTAAATCGCCATGTCGTTGACGAGCTTGGTGTAGAAGACGTGCTCCATGTCCCCGCCGCTGCCCACGCAGGGCGACGGCTTCTGCGCCAATCGGAGAAGTGGTCCGAACGTGGCGACGTACTCGGCGAGCACCGGCTCGTCCCGCAGGTCACGAGGCACTTCGGGGAAGCGGGCGAGAAACTCGTCCACGGTGATCTCCGCGCGAACCGACTGGGTCTGCGC
>QHSQ01000318.1 GCA_003221615.1 Candidatus Rokuibacteriota bacterium
CTGGGGCGAGGAGAAGCTCTGGGACACCAAGGCCAACAACCACAACGGCATGTTCGACCGGAAGGGTCGGGTCTGGTTCGCGGCGGTCGTGCGCGGGCCCAAGAATCCCGCGTTCTGCCAGAAGGGCTCGGATCATCCTTCGGCCAAGCTGTTCCCACTCGAGCGAACGAACCGCGCGCTCACGTTCCTCGATCCGAAGACGATGAAGTACACGTTCGTCGATACCTGCTTCCAGACGCACCACTTGCAGTTCGGCTATGACGCCAACGAGACCGTGTGGACGAGCGGCGGCGGCCCGGTGATCGGCTGGGTCAACACCAAGATGTTCGACGAGACAGGCGACGCGGCCAAGTCGCAGGGGTGGACCGCGTTCGTCCTCGACACCAACGGCAATGGCAAGCGCGACGACTACGTTGAGCCCGATCAGCCGGTCGATCCGACCAAGGATAAGCGCATCGCCGGCGGCTTCTACGCCGTGATGCCGAGCCCCGTCGACGGCTCGATCTGGGGATCCGTCGCTGCATTCGGCGGCACCGCAGCGGTCGTGCGGGTGGCTCCCGGTCCGAACCCTCCGGCCACGGCGCTAGCGGAAATCTACAATGTGCCCAAACCCTACTTCGGGATCCGCGGCGCCGACATCGACAAGCAGGGCGTGGTCTGGGCCTCGATGGGAAGCGGCCACATCGGCAGCTTCGACCGGCGCAAGTGCAAGGGGCCGCTCAACGGTCCGAAGGCCACCGGCGATCACTGCCCCGAGGGCTGGGCCTTCTATCAGTACCCGGGCCCGGGCTTCCAGGGAATCGGCGAGAACAGCGCCGAGTCGAGCTACTACACGTGGGTCGACCAGCACAACACCTTCGGGCTCGGCGAGGACGTGCCGATGTCGACCGGGAACCTCAACGACGGCCTGATCGCGTTGAAGGATGGCAAGATGATCGTGCTGCGCGTGCCGTACCCGCTCGGGTTCTACGCCAAGGGGTTCGACGGGCGCATCGATGATCCAGCGGCCGGTTGGAAGGGCCGAGGGTTGTGGACGACCAGCGGCGACCGAGCGCCGTGGCTCATGGAAGGCGGCAAGGGCAAGAAGCCCATCGTCGTCCACTTCCAGCTGCGCCCGGATCCACTGGCTCACTGATCGCGAGGCGCTACCAGAGGCGCCGGGTCGCCAGACGCGCGCCCTCCGCGAGCATGCGGAATTTCTCCCACATGATGCTCGGGTGCACGCGCGCGGTCGCGAGCCCTTGCGCGAACCCACAGTCGACGCCGGCGATGACGTTCTCGCGGCCGACGAGCCTCGCATAACGCATGATCCGCTCGGCGATCAGCTCCGGATGCTCGACGCAGTTCGTCGTGTGCGCGACGACCCCGGGGATGAGAATCTTGCCGGCCGGGAGCTTGAGCGTCTCCCAGACGTGATACTCGTGCTCGTGACGCGGGTTCGCGGCCTCGAGCGAGAAGGCTCCCGCCTTGATCTTCAGGATCACCGGTGCGATCTCGTGCAGCGGCGCGTCGGTCGTGTGGGGCCCGTGCCAGCTGCCCCAGCACATGTGGTAGCGGACGCGGTCTTCCGGCAGGCCGGCGAGGGCGTGATTCAGGGCTTCGATGCGTACGGTCGCGAAGCGACGGTACTCCTCGGGTGACGGCGGCGGGTCCATCGAGTCGTACTCGGTGACCATGCGCGGGTCGTCGATCTGGAGGATGAAGCCGGCGTCGACGATCATCCTGTACTCGACCTTCATTGAATCGGCGAGCGCGTAGAGATAGTCCTCCTCCGTCTTGTAGAAGTGATTCGCGCGCTGCAGCTCGATCGTGCCGGGCGCGACCGCGGGAATGAACGCCTCCTCGAAATTTCGCCCCTGCAAGGCCGTCCTGAAGTTGACGATATCGGTCTGGGCCGCCGTCGAGCCGCGATAGGTGATCGGGCCGGTGCACATCGAGTTCGCCATCGAGGTCGTGCCGCCCTGCACGCCGCCCTCGATCTCGCGATAGGCCTCGGCGAACCGCCGCCGGTCGCGGCTCCTCGTGGTGCCGCCGCCGCGTCCGGGCAGGTCGTTGCGCACCTCGAAGCCTGTGAGGCGATCGGTGATGTACTGAGCGAAGCCGGACTTCGAGTACTCGCCGTCGCTCGGGATGTCGATCCCGCACTCGGCCTGCATCCGTACGCCCTCGGCCACGTGACGGGCCAGGATGGCGCGGTCGCCATCGCTGAACGGTGCGCCGTCGTCCTTACGGCGCAGAATCTCCACCATCTCCGGAGGCCGCACGAGGCTCCCAACGTGGGTCGTGAGAATCCGGCTCCCGCTACGCTTCATCGCCCGGCACCAGCGCGACGGTGTGGTGATCCGAGCCGTTGCGGAGAAAGATCATCCCGCGCAGTTTCTTCACCTTGACAGGCGTACCTTCCGGCATCGTTCGGTCCTCCTCTCGCCGTAATATACTGCGGCCCAAGGAGGGATCGTGTGCGAGCCACTGCCGACAACCTGCGACGTTTCGTCACCTCCATCTTGACCTCGGGCGGAAGCGCCTCGCCGGAGGCCGGCCTCGTCGCCGACCATCTGGTGCGCGCGAACCTGATGGGCCACGACAGCCACGGCGTCGGGATGATCCCGACCTACATTCGCCACCTGAAGGCCGGGCTCGTCGTGCCGAACACCCGGGCGAAGCTCGTGAAGGACGACGGCGCGATGCTGATGTTCGACGGCGGCCGCGGGTACGGTCGCCCGGTCGCGGGCGAGGCGATGGATGCCGCGATCACCCGCTGCGGCGAGACCGGCGTCGTCGCCATGACATTGGCCAACGCGCACCACATCGGACGGGTCGGCGCCTACGGAGAGCTCGCCAGCGGCGCCGGCCTCGTCTCGCTGCACTTCGTCAACGTCACGGATCATCGGGCGACGGTCGCGCCGTTTCGGGGCACCGACGCGCGGTTCGTGACGAACCCCGTCTGCATCGCCGTGCCGGGCACCGAGCGCCACCCGCCGCTGCTGCTCGACATGGCCACGAGCGCCGTGGCCATGGGCAAGATCCGTGTCGCGAAGAACGAGGGGAAGCCGGCGCCCGAGGGCGCCTTGATCGATGCCAAGGGCAAGCCGACGCGGGACCCGAACGTGATGTACAGCGAGCCGCACGGCGCGCTCCTGCCGTTCGGCGGCCACAAGGGTTACGCGCTCGCCGTGGTGACCGAGCTTCTCGCGACCGCGCTCACCGGTGGTCCGAGCATCCAGCCCGGCAATCAGCGGATGGGCGGCGTCGTCAACAACATGTTCACGGTGCTCGTCGACCCGGGCCGGCTCGCGGGCGTGGACTGGCTCCGGCGAGAGATCGACGGTTTCATCGACTACGTGAAGGCGTCGCCGCCGGCCGATCCGAAGCTGCCCGTCCTGGTCCCCGGGGAGCCGGAGCGCATCGCGCAGGCCGAGCGCGCTCGCACCGGTATCGAGGTCGACGCCACGACGTGGGCCGAGATCCTCGCCGCCGCCGATTCGATCGGGCAGGCGCGACCCGAGTTCTAGAACGGCAGGGTGATCTGGTGCGCGCGAAAGAACGTGGCCACCGCGGCGGTCCAGAGCGGGGTGCCCGCGGCCGAGGGATAGACGCCGTGGCCGCGGGCCTCGGGGAACGGCGGTAGCATCACGAAGTCGCCCCGGCCGCCGGCGGCGCGGAAGCTCTCGAACCAGAGCTTCGCCGCGGCCGGCCCGATGTACGCGTCGTTCTCGGCATAGAACCACAAGACCGGCACCGCGATGTCCGTCGCGATCGACGCGAACAGCTTCGCCACGGGATCCGGCGCGCAGGGCAGGCCCGGATGCGTGTCCGGCCGGCCGCCGCGACCGGGCGCGAACGCGAGCACCGCGACGAGCCCCTCCGGGCGCTTCGACGCGGTGTAGATCGAGGCGAACCCGCCGGCACTCTGGCCGACCAGAAGCCAGCGCTTCTGATCGAGGTCGCTCTGCGTCCTCGCCCACTCGATCGTCGCCAGCAGATCCAGCGCCGCGCCTTCACCCGCGCGACGGAAATCCGGCCTGGCGCACGTGCCGTACGAGTCGGCGAACTTCTCTCCGCCGCTCGCGCCATAGCCGCGCCGCACCGGCACGATCACCGCGTAGCCGCGCCGCACCCACTCGCGGATCGGGTTCAGGGATCTATAGCGGCCGATCGTGCGATTGGCCTCGGGCGTGGGGGCGGTGCCGTGGCTCATGACGATCCACGGAAACGGTCCCCACGCGCGCGGACGGTACGTGGTGACCACGATCTTCGCGTCCGCTGCCGGCACCGGCACGCTGTGGATCTCTTCGCGAAGCGAGGCGTCAAGCTGCTCCGCGCGCACGGGCGCGGCCGTGCCCGCGCATCCGGCGACCGCGAGGGCCAGGAGCAGCAGTCGGATCATGAGAGGGCCGCCCTGACCCGGGCCGCGGTCAAGGGCAGCTGACGGGCGGCGGCGGCCCCGACCGCGCCGGCGACCGCGTTCGCGACCGCGGCGCCGACGCCCGAGGTGCCGGATTCGCCGGCGCCCTTCACGCCCAGGGGATTCGAGCGCGCCGCGGCCTCGTGCACGAGGAGTTCGACCGAGGGCACGCGTGCCGCGGTCGGCATCGCGTAGTCCATGAAGGTGCCGCTGAGGAGCTGGCCGCTCGAGTCGTAGACGAGCTCTTCCATCGTCGCGTGACCAAGGCCCTGAATCACCGCGCCGACGAGCTGACCCTCGACGATGGTCGGATTGATCGCGCGCCCCACGTCGCACAGGACGAAATGCGTCTCGGGACGGACCTCGCCAGTCGTCACGTCGACACCGACCACGGAGAGATGGACACCGAACGAGCCGATCGCGTGGGTAGTCTCGTGACGGTACTCCGCTTCGAGCGGACCACCGGCGAGCGCGGCGATCTCGCGCAGCGAGCACCGTCGATCGGGTACGCCGCGCACGTAGGCGGCGCCTGCCTCGAGCGTGACGTCGGCGGGACTGGCCTCGAAGTGCGCGGCCGCGAGCGCGACGATCTGCTCACGCAGCCCCGTCGCCGCTTGATGCACGGCGGCGCCGGCCATCACCGCGGAGCGGCTGGCTGAGCTGCCCACACCATGCGGCATCCAGCGCGTGTCTCCGAGATGCACGGCGATGTCGGCCGGCGGCACCTGGATGACCTCGGCGCACACCTGCGCGAGCGTGGTGGGGAGCCCCTGACCGAGCGACGTTGCGCCGGCGGCCAGCGTGATACGGCCCTCGGTAGTCATGGTCACCTTCGCGCTCTCGAACGGGCCGGTGCCCGACGTCTCCACGACGGCCGCGAGCCCGACACCGTACCTCACGTCGCCGCCGGCGGCGTTCAGCTCGCGACACCGTGCCACGCGCGCCTCGTACCGGCCGGCCTTCAGCGCATGCTCGAACATCTCGCCGAAGTTCTCGCCGGTGAAGTCGGCGGTACGCCCGGTGACCGCGGCGGCCACCGTGCTGACCGTGTAGGGCTGGTCTTCCGGCCGGGCGAGATTGCGGCGGCGGATCTCGGCGGGATCGAGCCCCGACCGTGCCGCGAGCAGATCGATGATCCGCTCGCGCACGAACGTGCCCTCGTAGAAGCCCGGCGCGCGGACGGTGCCGGTTGGTGTCTTGCTGGTCATCGCGCACGACACGCGGCAGCGATAGGTCGGCCACTGGTACGGGCCGGGCAGGTACGACGCGGTGAGCGCCGCCGCCCAGACCCCGTGCGTGCGTAGATAACCGCCCATGACGTTGATCAGCGTGGCGTCGAGCGCGAGCAGCCGTCCGCGCTCGTCGGCGGCCGCGACGACCGACCACTGCTGCTCGCGCGAATGGTTGATCGCGAGGAAGTGCTCGCGTCGGTCCTCCACCCACTTCACCGGGCGCTCCAGGCGCCGGGCCAGATAAGGGACCAGGAAGTCCTCGGGATAGAACTCGCCGCGCGCGCCGAACCCACCGCCGACGTCGGATTCCGCGAAGTCGATCCGCGCCTCGTCGAGCCCCAGCATGGCGGCGAGCGTCCGGCGATTGAAGTACGGGACCTTCGTCATGCCCCACACGGTCAGGCGGCCCGCGTGCGTCTCCCATTCGGCCAGCAGCCCGCGGGTCTCCATCGGCGCGGCGGTCTGGCGTCCGACGTAGAAGCGCTCGCTGACGACGCAGGCGGCGCCGCGCAGCGCGGCCTCGACGTCGCCCAGGGTCGTCGTCCAGGAGTCGGCCACGTTGCCCTCGGGAAACAGAAGCGGGCCCGCGTCATCGATGTCGATGCGCGCCGGCAGGACGTCGTACTCGATCTCGACGAGCTCGCGCGCGTCGACGGCGGCGGCGCGATCGGTCGCGACCAGGACCGCGACCGGCTGGCCGACGTAGCGGACCCGGTCGCCGGCCAGCGGCGGCTGCAGATAGGCCGCGTGCGCCGGCTTGCCGGGCTGGCGGAGCGGGATCATCGGCACGCCCGCGAGATCGGCCGCGGTCAGGCAGGCCACGACACCCGGCTTCGCGAGCGCTCGTTTCGCGTCCACTCGTCGAACGTGGGCGTGGGCGTGGGGGCTTCGCACGATGACCGCGTGCACCGTGCCGGGTCGGGTCAGGTCGTCCACGTAGCGGCCACCGCCCGCGAGCAGCCGCGGGTCTTCGAGCCGCTTGATCGAGGCGCCGATGAACTTCACTGGAGGGGGAATGGTACCATCCGCTCGTGAAGTGGGGACGCACCGTCACCGTGATCGGATGCCACGTCGGCGGCGAGGACAACCACGTGATCGTCGGCGGAGTCCTGCCGCCGCCCGGCGCCACGATGTTCGAGAAGAAGCGCTATCTCGAGACGCAGGCCGATGAGCTGCGCCGCTGGCTCTTGCTCGAGCCGCGCGGGAAGCCCGCGCTGTGCGTGAATCTGGTGACACCGTCCACCCGGCCCGACTGCGACGTCGGCCTGATCATCATGGAGTCGACCGACTATCCGCCGATGTCCGGGTCGAACACGATTTGCACCGTGACCGTGCTGCTCGAGACGGGCATGCTGCCGATGCGAGAGCCGGTGACGACGATCACCCTGGACACGCCGGCGGGCCCGGTGCCGGTCGAGGCGCGGTGCCGCGACGGCAAGGTGGAGCGCGTGCAGTTCACCAACGTTCCGTGCTTCGTGACGCATCTGGGCGCGAAGCTCGACGTCGAGGGCCTAGGCCAGATCGCCGTCGACGTCGCGTACGGCGGGGCCTTCTTCGCGATCGTCGACGCGCCGTCGCTCGGCTTCTCGGTCGAGCCGAAAGAGGCGCGCGACCTCGTCACGCTGGGCAACCGAATTGTCGCCGCCGCCAAGCAGCAGCTGACGGCGAGTCACCCGGAGAACCCGGACATCCAGGGGGTGACGTTCGCCGAGCTCGCGATGCCGTTCGCGGGGCCGGACACGGTGAGTCGTAACGCGGTGATCGTCGCCCCGGGCCGCATCGACAGGAGCCCGTGCGGCACCGGCACGTCGGCACGCCTGGCGGTCCTGCACGCGCGTGGCCAGCTCGGGGCGGGGCAGGGATTCGTCCACGAGTCGATCATCGGCTCGCGGTTCGACGCGACGATCGCCGCCGAAGTGAAAGTGGGAGGGCGACCGGGCATCGTCCCCACGATCGCCGGCCAGGCGTGGATCACCGGCGTGTTCCAGCACGGCGTCGATCCGTCCGATCCGTTCCGGCACGGCTTCACGTTGCCCGATATGTGGTTCGCCTGACAGGAGGATCTTCCATGAGCGCGCATCCGACGCTGGACATGACCCATACGGCGATGAGCGAGGAAGACGCGCTGCGCTTCCTCGACGGTCATCGCATTCGGATGGGCAGCCGCACGATGGACCCGAAGGCGCAGATCGTCGGCGAATTCGTCAAATCGATCCGCGTGCCGGGGTTCTTTCCGCCGCTGCCCGAGCTGCGCCAGCAGCTCCGCGTGATGGTGTCGCTGATGGACGAGCCCGCGCCGGCGCTGCCGCGTATCGAGGACATTCGTATTCCCGGGCCCGCGGGCGAGATCCCCGCGCGCGTCTACTCCGCGAGCGCCGCGAAGACGCCTCAGCCCACCGTCGCGTACTTCCACGGCGGCGGCTGGGTTCAGGGCGATCTCGAGACGCATCACGGCCTCTGCGCGCGGCTGGCCAAGCACGCGGGTGTGCTCGTCGTGGCCGTCGACTATCGGCTGGCGCCCGAGCACAAGTTCCCGGCCGCGGTCGAGGACTGCCTGGCGGCGTATCGCTGGCTCCGGACGAAGGGCCGCGACGTCGGCGCCGATCTCTCACGCGTCGCCGTGGCCGGCGATTCGGCGGGCGGGAATCTCTCGGCGGTGGTCTCGCAGCTCGCCGCTTCAGCCGGCGTGCCCGCGCCGACGTGTCAGGTGCTCATCTACCCCGCGGTCGACTTCTCGCTGGAGACGAGCTCGCACCGCGAGCTGGCGGACGGCCACGTGATCCCGCGCGATCGGATCCTCTGGTACATGGAGCAATATCTGAAGAGCGATGCGGACAAGTCGGATCGGAGAGCCTCGCCGCTGCGTGCGCCCAGTCTCGAGGGCCAACCACCGGCCATGATCGTCACGGCCGGGTTTGATCCGCTTCGCGACGAGGGTCGGGCCTACGGCGATCGCCTGCGCGATGCCGGCGTGCACGTGGTCTACCGCGAGTATCCCGGTCAGATCCACGCGTTCGTGTCGTTGACCAAGGCCATTCCGCAGGGCATGGCGTGCACGCTCGAGATCGCCCAATACCTGCGTCAGCGTCTGGGTTGAGCCGGCGATGACCTTCTCGCTCATCGGCCGCTGCGAGCGCACCGGCATGTTCGGGATCGCGATCTCGACCAGCGAGATGGCGGTCGGCTCGCGGTGCATTCACGTGGCCCCGGGAGTCGGCGCGATCGTCACCCAGGCCAGCACCAATCCGCGCCTCGGTCATCTCGGTCTGAATCTCCTGCGCGCCGGCCACTCGGCGCCGCGCGTCCTGGACGAGATCGCGGCGAGCGACCAGTTCGTCGAGCGCCGGCAGCTCGGCTGTCTGGACGTGAGCGGCCTCGGCGCCGGCCGTACGGGCGCCGGCAACAGGCCCTGGGCGGGTCATCGCGTCGATCGCAACGTGGTCGTCGCCGCCAACGCCGTGGTCGGCGAGAAGGTCGCCGACGCGATGTTCGACACGTTCAGTGGCGGCGCCGACCTCACGCTGTGGGAGCGGCTGCTGCGATCGCTCGAGGCGGGCAAGGCGGCCGGAGGCCAGCCCGACGGCGAGACGTCAGGTGGGCTCTACGTGGTCGACCGCGAGCCCTACCCGATGGTCGATCTGCGCGTCGATCTTCATCCCACGCCGACTTGTCCAGGCTGTACGCATGCGCCGCCGCATCGCCGCCCCAGCAGCATTCGCGCACGACGACGGTGTCGAGGTCCATGCTGAAGGCCTCCCGCACGCTGGTCTCGACGCCCCGATTGGTCGCGCCACCGCCGATCACGACGGCGTTTCGTCGGAGCAGACGCAAGAGCTCGGCCACTCCGGTGCCATAGAACGCGCTGGGCCGGCGCTTCAGGAAGACGTAGTCCTGTGGCCGCGGCGCGATCTCGTCGGGGAAGCCGGCGTCGGGCGTACCCTCGACACAATTCGTGAGCGACGGCACCCCGGTCTCGGCGCTGAGATCGGTCGGAAGCAGCACGATGTCGGCGCCGTCTGCTCGGCTGACCGGAGTGGTATAGATGACGGGCATCGCGCGTGCCCGGCACGCGCCGATCAGCGCGACCCAGGCGTCGAGAACGGGCCGCATCCCTGCGCGGCGTGCGGGATCGGCTGGGGTCAGTGCACGGCGGCAGGCGTCGTAGACGATCAGGGCCGCCCGCGAGGTGTCGACACGATCGGCGTTGGCTGTGGTATTCATGGCCGGGATTCTAATCCGGTCCGGGCTCCAGTCCGGCTCGAGACGAGGTGATCCGATGGCAGAGACTCGCGCTCACCTGATCACCGGCGGCTTTCCACCTGGATCGCCGGCCGGGCACGACCACGACTACGCCCGCCTGCGCCTCCTCGGACTCCTGGCCGAGCGGAAGATCCCCGCGTCGGTCGCCAACGACTTCAGCGATGTCGAGAAGTGGCTGCCCGTGAGCCGCCTGCTGATCACCTACGTGGCCGGCCCGTACCCCGACGCCGCACAGTGCCGCGGCATCCAGCGCTGGCTCGAAGCGGGCGGACGCTGGCTCGGCTTGCACGGCACCAGCGGCGGCCGCGCCGAGCGCGTGGACGGCGTGCGCCAGCGCCGGACCGTGAAGACCGAGCACCACGCGCTCCTCGGAAGCTACTTCCTGACCCATCCGCCGATCTGCAAGATCCGCGTCGATGTGACCGGCGGCGACTCGAGCCTGACGCGCGGGCTCGGTCCATCGTTCGTCGTCGAGGACGAGCCGTATTTCATCGAGCTCCAGGACCCGAATTCGACGCGCATACTCCTGACCGCGGAC
>QHSQ01000319.1 GCA_003221615.1 Candidatus Rokuibacteriota bacterium
CCTACCATCAGCTCGTCGCGTTATAAGGAGGGGTGATGACCGAACGACGCCGGTTCATCGTGAAGGCGGGCGGGGCAATGGCGGCGGTCGCTGCGGCCACCATCGCCGACGCTCCCAACGTCATCGCGCAGCCGAAGGTCCAGTGGCGAATGTCCACGGCCTGGACGCGGGCGTCCGACATCGTCCAGGGCGCGGCCGAACGGCTGGCGAAGGTCGTCGAGGAGACAAGCGGCGGCCGGTTCCGGATCGAGGTCTTCCCGGGCGGCCAGATCATGCCGCTGTTCGACTGCTTCGACGCGACCTCTCAGGGCAAGATCGAGGCGTTCATGGGCTCGCCGCAGTACTGGAAGGACAAAGAGCCGGCGCTCGAGTGGTTCTGCACCATCCCGTTCGGCATGAACTGCGAGGGCATGGCCGCCTGGTATTACCAGGGCGACGGGCTCAAGCTCTGGGAGGAGGCGTACGCAGCCTTCAACCTCGTGCCGCGCCCCGCCATGGGAAACGCCCCGCAGATGGCCGGATGGTTCAGGAAAAAGATCAACAGCATCGCCGACTATAAGGGGCTCAAGATTCGAATTCCGAACCTCGGCGGCAAGGTCTACGCCAGGGCGGGCGCGACGACAGTTCTCACGCCGCTTGCCGAGGTCTACGCTGTCCTCGAGCGGGGCGTCATCGATGCTGCCGAATTGATCGGGCCGCACGACGACATGAAGATGGGCCTGCACAAGACCGCCCGCTACTACTACTATCCGGGCTGGCACGAGCCCGGCACCACGCTCGACTTCGGCTTCAACAAGAAAGCATACGAGGCGCTGCCGGTCGACTTGAAGCGAACCCTGGACCATGCCGCCGCGGCAGTCCAGGTCTATGGCCTGACGGAGTTCCATGCGAAGAACGCGATCGCGCTCGAGCGACTCAAGGTGGAGTTCAAAGGCAAGGTCGAGACCCTCCAGCTCCCCGTTCCCGTGTTGCGCGATCTGAAGAAGCTCGCAACCGAGGTCGTCAGAGAAGAATCCGAGAAGACTCCCATGGCGAAAAAGGTGCACGCGTCATTCACGAAGTTCCAGGCGCTGGTGGGCCCCTGGGACCACGTCGCCGAAGGCGCCTACCATCAGCTCGTGGCCGTGTGAGGAGCTGGCGTGACGACTGAACGCCGCAGGTTCATCGCATCGGCAGGCGGGGTGATGGCCGCCGCCGCTGGTGCCATCGTAAATGCCCCCGGCGTTATCGCCCAGCCGAAGGTGCAGTGGCGAATGTCCACGACCTGGACCCCGGCGCTCGACGTGCTCCAGGGCGCGGCCCAGCGGCTGGCGAAGGTCGTCGGGGAGACGAGCGGCGGGCGGTTCCGGATCGAAGTCTTCCCAGGCGGCCAGATCATGCCACCGTTCGATTGCTTCGACGCCACCTCCAAGGGCACGATCGAGGCGTTCATGTCCACCCCGTACTACTGGACGGTGAAGGAGCCCGCGTTCGAGTGGTTCGCGACCATCCCGTTTGGCATGAACCCCGAGGGCATGGCGGCCTGGTACTACCAGGGCGACGGGCTCAAGCTCATGGAGGAGGCGTACGCCACCTTCAACCTCGTGGCGCGACCTGCCACGGCGGCGGCTCCGCAGATGGCCGGCTGGTTCAGGAGAAAGATCAATGCGATCGGCGATTACAAGGGGCTCAAGATGCGCATTGGCACCGGCCTCGGCGGCAAGGTCTACGCCAAGGCGGGCGGCACGGCGGTGCTCACCCCGGGCGACGAGATCTACGCCGCCCTCGAGCGCGGCGTCATCGATGCCTGCGAATGGGTGGGGCCGCATGACGACATGAAGCTGGGCCTTCACAAGACCGCGCGCTACTACTACTACCCGGGCTGGCACGAGCCGGGCTCCACAAGTGAATTCGGATTCAACAAGAAGGCGTATGACGCTCTCCCGGTCGATCTGCGGCGGACGCTCGACCACGCCGCTGCCGCGGTCCAGGTCTACGGCCTCACGGACTTCCACACGAAGAATGCAGTCGCGCTCGAACGGCTCAAGACAGAGTTCAAGGGCAAGGTCGAGCTGCTCCCGCTCCCGGCGCCCGTGCTGCGCGATCTCAAGAAGCTGTCGGCCGAGGTCGTCATGGAACAATCCGAGAAGACCCCCATGGCCCGGAAGGTGCATGCGTCGTTCACGAAGTTCCAGGCGCTCGTGGGCCCCTGGGACCACGTCGCGGAAGGCGCCTACCATCAGCTCGTGGCGGTCTGATGAGGGCTGCGTGACGACCGAGCGGCGCAGGTTCATCGTGAAGGCGGGCGGGGCAATGGCAGCCGTCGCCGCTGCCGCAATCGTCGATGCTCCCAACGTCATCGCTCAGCCGAAGGTCCAGTGGCGGATGTCCACGACCTGGCCCCCGGTGCTCGACCAGCTCCAGGGCGCAGCGGAGCGACTGGCGAAGATCGTTGAGGAGACGAGCGGCGGGCGGTTCCGGATCGAGGTCTTCCCGGGCGGCCAGATCATGCAGCCTTTCGAGTGCTTCGACGCCGCCTCGCAAGGCAAGATCGAGGCGTTCATGGGCGCCCCGTCCTACTGGTGGGAGAAGGAGCCCGCGATCGAGTGGTTTAATACTGTCCCGTTCGGCATGAACCCGAGGGCAGGACAGCCTGGTACTACCAAGGCGACGGGCTCAAGCTTTGGGAGGAGACCTACGCCGCTTTCAACCTCGTGCCGCGCCCCGGCACGGCGTTTGCCCCGCAAATGGGGGGATGGTTCCGGAAGAAGATCAACACCGTCGGCGACTACAAAGGGCTGAAGATGCGTCTTGGTAATAACCTCGCCCGCAAGGTCGTCGTCCGGGCGGGCACCACGGCGGTCCTCACCCCCGCCGCCGAGATCTACGCCGTGCTCGAGCGAGGCGTCATCGACGCCGCCGAATGGGTCGGGCCGCATGACGACATGAAGCTCGGCCTCCACAGGACGGCACGGTACTACTACTACCCGGGCTGGCACGAGCCCGGTACCATGAGCGAATTCGGATTCAACAAAAAGGCCTACGAGGCGCTCCCGGTCGATCTACGTCGGACGCTCGACCATGCCGCCGCGGCAGTCCAGGTCTATGGCCTCACCGACTTCCACGCGAAGAACGCGATCGCGCTGGAACGACTCAAGACGGAGTTCAAGGGCAAGGTCGAGATTATCCAGTTCCCGGTGCCGGTGCTGCGCGATCTGAAGAAGCTGGCGGTCGAGGTCGTCAAGGAAGAATCAGAGAAGACCCCCATGGCTCGGAAGGTGCACGCGTCGTTCACGAAGTTCCAGGCGCTGGTGGGCCCCTGGGACCGCGTCGCCGAAGGCGCCTACCATCAGTTCGTGGCCCCGTGACCGGAGCGACCGATGAACGGCGGATGACGAGCACCGTGACGGTGCCGCGGACACCGAGCGGGTGGGCCCGGCTCGACCGGCGGCTCCTCTGGCTCGCCGCGGTGATGCTTCTCTGCCTTGCCCTGTCCCCCCTGGAGGCGCAACAGGCGCGACGCGCGTTCCGCGTCGGTGTCCTCAACGCGGCGTGGGCGGCGAGCCATCCGACGGTCGAAGGGCTCAAGGCCGGGCTCAAGGAGCTCGGTTTCGAAGACGGCCGCGACGTGACGTTCGACATCCGCTTCACCGAAGGAAAGCTCGACACGATGCCCGCCGCCGCCGAGGCCCTCGTCAAGGCCGGGGTCGACCTGATCTTCACGAGCCAGGAGGCCGCCACCCACGCAGCGAAAGCCGCGACGGAGACCGTTCCCATCGTGTTCACCCTGGTGGGCGACCCGGTGGGCGCCGACATCGTCGGCAAGCTCGTTCAGCCGGGCGGCAACGTGACAGGTGTGTCGAGTCTCCAGACCGAGCTGGCGGCAAAGCGTTTGGAGGTTCTCAAGACACTCACTCCGGCCGTCCGCCGAGTCTGGGTCATCTACTACAAAGTCGACATGGGCACCACGCCGATGATCACCAAGGCGCTCGAGGCGGCGCAGCGCATGAAGCTGGAGCTCTCGCCCAAAGGTGTACAAGACGCAGACGACTTGAAGCGAGTGCTCCGTGAAGTCCGGCGCGACGACGCGGTGCTCGCGCCGGAAGGCTCGAACCCGGACCTGACCATTGCGATCATCGAGCGCTCGCTCGCCTTGCGAATCCCGACGGTCTTCGGGACGGCCCTCTGGATCGGCTACGGCGGCCTCATATCGTACGGGCCCGACTACTACGCGCAGGGAGTCCAGGCCTCCGCGCTGGTCGCCAAAATTCTGCGCGGGGCCCGGCCTCAGGACCTGTCCGTCGAAGGCGCGGAGAAAATCGATCTCGCGGTGAACCTCAAGACCGCCGAGCTTCTCGGCCTCACTGTGCCCCGAAAGATCTTGCTCCGCGCTGACGCCTTCAGAAGATGAAGAACCCGACCTCGCGCGGCCGGCTCTTCCGTAAGTACGTCGTCGTCCTTCTCGTCCTGGTGGGTGGCGTGCTGATGGCGTCGAGCCTGGTCGAGCTCTACTTCGCTTACCGGGAAACTCAGGGCGCGATCGTCCGGGTCGAGCGCGCGAAGGCGGTGGCGGCGGCGGCTCGCATCGAGCAGTTTCTGAAAGAGATCGAGCTGCAGGTGCGCGAGACGACCCGGACCGCGTCCGACGATCCCGACGCGAGCCAGGTGGGCCCGGCGAGGCTGGGATTTCGGCAAGGGTTGGGAGCGGCGCTGGCGGAGCAGCGCGAGCTCGATTTCCTGAGAGTCCTTCGCAACGTCCCAGCCATCGGCCAGCTCAGCCATCTCGACCTCGCCGGCAAGGAACAGCTGCGTGTCTCCCGCCTGGAGCCGGACGTCGTCGGAAGCCAGGAAGACTTCTCCCGGACGCCCAAGTTCGTCGAGGCACGAGCCGGCAAGACATACTGGAGTCCCGTCTACCTCAAGAACGACTCCGAGCCGTACGTGACGCTTGCCGTGCCGGGCGGCAAGTACGCCGTCGAGGTGACGACGGCGGAAGTCAGCCTCGGGGCTGTGATGAGAATCGTTTCCCAGATCGAGGGCGGCCCGGGCGGACACGCCTACGTGGTGGATTCCCGCAACCATCTGGTCGCTCATCCGGACAGTCGGATGCTGCGGGAGAAGCGTGATCTGTCCGAGCTCGTCCAGGTAAAGTCAGCGCGGACCGATCGTTCGGGACCCTCGGCCGGCGCCTCGGTCGCCGTGGTCGCCGACGGCCTCGGCGGCGGGCGGGTCCTCGCGGCGCACGCGCCGATCTCCGGCCTCGGCTGGCTCGTGTTCGTCGAACGGCCCGCCGCTGACGCCTACGCTCCCCTCCGGGCTCCGATCATCCGCAGCGCCGTCATCTTCGTGCTGGGCCTCGGGCTGTCAGTCCTGGCCAGCGTTTTCCTCGCCCGGCGAATGGTCGCGCCGATCCGAGCGCTCCAGGAAGGCGCGGCGCGAATCGGCTCCGGCGACCTCGGTCATCGCATCGAAGTCCGGACCGGCGACGAGCTCGAGGCGCTCGGCGACGAGCTCAACCGGACGGCGGGGCAGCTCGAGGCGTCGCACGCCAACCTCGAGGCGAAGGTGGAGGAGCGGACCCGCGAGCTCGCGGAAGCGAACGCCGACCTCACGGAGGCGCTAGAGCAGCAAACCGCCACGAGCGAAGTGCTCAAGGTGATCAGTCGCTCGACGTTCGATCTCCAGCCGGTGCTCGAAATCCTCATCGAGAACGCGACGAAACTCTGCGACGCGCCGTTCGGATCCATTTTTAGATTTGACGGCGAGGCCATGCGCGCGGGGGCAGTCTACGGCGCCTCCGCGGAGTTCAGAGAGTTCTTGCAGCACAATGACATTCGCCCTGGGCGTGGATCTGTGGTGGGGAGAGTAGCCGTCGTGCGCCAGATGGTTCACGTCCTCGATGTCCTGGCCGATCCTGAGTATCAACTGTCCGAGCATCAGAGGATCGGCGGTTTCCGGACCAGCCTGGGCATCCCGATGCTCAGGGAGGGCATGCTCATCGGTGCCATCTTCATATGGCGCACGGAGGTCCGCCCCTTCACCGACAAGCAGATCGACCTGGTGACGACCTTCGCAGACCAGGCCGTCATCGCGATCGAAAACGTGCGACTGTTGAAGGAGCTCCAGGCTCGAACCGCTCAGCTGACACGTTCGGTCGAGGAGCTCAAGGCCCTGGGGGAGGTCAGCCAGGCCGTCAGCTCCACGCTCGACCTCGAAACCGTGCTGGCGACCATCGTCAGTCGGGCTGTCCAGCTGTCCGGCAGCTACAGCGGGATCGTCTACGAGTTCGAAGAGGCCACGCAGAGCTTCCACGCGCGGGCAACGCACCAGATCACACCCGAGCACCTGCAAACGCTACGGGCGACGCCGATCCGGCTCGGCGAGGGGGCGATCGGCCGGGCCGGAGTCATCCGGGAACCCGTCGTGGTCGCCAACATCGAAGACGGGCAGCTCGTGGCCCCCCAGGTGCGCGGGATTCTCGCCCGGGAAGGCATGGGCTCGCTCGTCGCGATTCCGCTGGTCAGGGAAGACCGGTTGCTCGGCGGCCTGGTGATCGTGCGTCGCGAGCGAGGCGCGTTCTCTCCGGAGATCGTTACCACGCTTCAGACCTTCGCCGCCCAGTCGGTGCTGGCCATCCAGAACGCCCGCCTCTTCCGAGATCTCGTGGCCGCACGGCGCGATGCCGACACCGCCAACGAGGCCAAGAGCGCGTTC
>QHSQ01000320.1 GCA_003221615.1 Candidatus Rokuibacteriota bacterium
TACCGCTTCGTGTCGTTCAATCCGGGCGTCGAGCTGGTCGTCGAGGCGTACGAGGGCTTCTGGCGCAAGACGCCCGCCGTGAAGCGCCTCGTTTTTAGATCGGTGCCGGACGAGTCGACGCGCCTGGCGATGCTCAAGCGCGCCGAGGCCGACATCGCCTACTCGATCCGCGGCCCGAACGCCGAAGAAGTGAAGCGGACGGCCGGCCTCACCTTGAAACCGACCTCCCCGACGTTCACGGAATGGATCGTGTTCACCGAGCAGTTCGACTCGAAGTCCCCGTGGGCGGATCAGCGCGTGCGGCTCGCCGCCAATCTCGCGATCGATCGCAAGACGATCAACGAGGCGGAATACCTCGGGTACGGCAAGCTGGCGTTCTCGATCATCCCCCGCGATTTCGAGTTCCACTGGGCTCCGCCGGCGTATCCGTTCGACCCCGCGCGGGCCAAGCGACTGCTGGCCGAAGCCGGCTATCCCAAGGGCTTCGACGCGGTCGAGATGGCGACCGACGCCGTGTACGCGCCGGAGGCCGAGGCCGTGATCAACGGCTTCCAGGCCATCGGGATCCGTGCGCGCCTGCAGCCGATGGAGCGCGCGGGATTCTACAAGGCCGACCAGGAGAAGACGTTCAAGCACCTCGTCCGCGTCGGGAGCGCGGCCGCCGGCAACGCGGCAACGCGGATCGAGGCGTTCGTGATCTCCGCGGGCATCCGCTCGTATGGCGGCTACCCGGACATCGACTCGTTGTTCCGCGACCAGGCGGCGGAGACGGACAAGAAGCGCCGCGAAGCGATGCTGCACAAGATCCAGCAGCTCATGCACGAGCGGGCGATGTTCGCGCCGATCGTCGAGCCGGCGCTGCTGATCGGCATCGGGGCCCGGCTGGCCGAGATGCCGACGATCACCGGACATCCGTACCTGTCGCCGTACGAGGATCTGAAGCTCAAGGGACGCTGACGATGGCTTTGCGCGCCGCAGGCCGTCGCGGGGCTGGGGCCCCGCCGGCGGAGGTGCGCCGCTCATCAAGGAGGGTCGCCATGTCACAGACGATGAAGGCGTGGTTCGCGGTTCCCGGACCGGACGGTGCGGTGTTCGAGCTGCGGGAGAGCCCGGTGGCCGCGCCGGGCCCCGGCCAGGTTGTGGTCGCGGTGCGCGCGGCCGGGACCAACCGGGGCGAGCTGATTCGCGGCGCGGCGCTCCGGGCCGGCAGCGCGCCCGCGAGCCCCGCGCGGGCGGGCACGGAGTTCGCCGGCGAGATCGCGGCGGTCGGCGACGGCGTGACCGGCTGGCAGCCCGGTGACCGCGTGATGGGTCGCGCGGTCGGCAGCTACGCGCAGTCCGTCGTCGCGCATCAGCGCTCGCTCATGCGGATCCCCGGCGGCATGTCGTGGGCCGAGGCCGCGGCGATCCCGAACGTGTTCGTCACCGCCCACGATGCGCTCGTGACGAACGCCGCCGCCCGGCCGGGCGAGTCCGTGATGGTCACCGCCGGCCCATCGGGTGTGGGCACGGCCGCGATCCAGATCGCGCGTCACATCGGCGCGAACCCGGTGATCGCGACGACCCGCACGCCGGCGAAGGCTGACTCGCTACGCGCCCTCGGCGCGCACGAGGTCATCGATTCGCGGGATGCCGGCAAGTGGGTCGACGTCGTCATGCGCGCGACCGGCGAGCGCGGCGTCGACGTCATCATCGATCACGTCGGCGGCCCGATGCTGGCCGACAACATCCGGGTGCTCGCGCTCAAGGCGCGGCTCGTCAGCGTGGGCCGCAACGCGGGCCGGGTCGGCGACTGCGACCTGGACGAGATCGCCCGCAAGCGCGCGTCGATCATCGGCGTCACCTTCCGCACGCGCACCCCGGAGGAGTCGCTCGCGTGCAGCGAGCGCTTCGCCGCTCACCTCCTGGACGCCGTCGCGAAGGGCGCGCTCAAGCCGGTGCTCGACCGCACGTTCCCGTTCGAGCGCCTCACCGACGCGCACAAGTACATGCTGAGCGATGCCCAGACCGGGAAGATCGTGCTGCTGGTCGACGCCACGTGAGCTTCAAAGAAAAGTGGTACTGACCATGAAGACGAGCGCGAGCCGCATTCTGACCACGCACGTCGGCAGCATGCCGCGGCCGGAGAGCATCAAGGCGATGCTCCGTGCCCGACTGGCCGGCCAGGCCGTCGACGAAGCCCAGCTCTCGGCTCGCGTGGAGGAGGCGGTCGCCGAGGCCGTGCTCGGGCAGGCTCGGGTCGGCATCGATGTCGTCTCCGACGGCGAGATGGGCAAGACGAGCTTTCTCGCCTATGCCGACGAGCGGCTGACGGGCTTCGTCGCGATGAGCACGGGCGATCCCGGCATCCCCTCGAGCAACGCGGGAGTCTCGTGGGCGCGCCGGATCGACACCCGGCGGGAGTGGCGCGCCTTCCGCGATTACTACGAAGAATACCTGCCGCGCGCGATGCCGCCGTCGGCCACGTCCACGGTGTGTCAGGGGCCGATTTCGTACAAAGGCCACCCGCGGCTCCAGAGAGAGCTGGAGACCTTCAAGGCGGCGCTAGGCGGCGTCATGGTGGAAGAGGCCTTCGTGCCCGCGATCGCACCGGCGATGGTGGGCCGAGGACAGAACCAGTACTACGCGACCGAAGAGGAATACGTGTTTGCGATCGCCGAGGCGCTCGCGACCGAATACAAGGCCATCGTCGACGCGGGCTTCATCTTGCAGATCGACGATCCCGGGCTCGGCGAGACGTGGGACATGATGATCCCGGCGCCCCCGCTCGAGGAGTACCGGAAGAAGCAGACGCGTAACATCGAGGCGCTCAATCGCGCCCTGCACGGCATCCCCGAGGATCGCGTGCGCTACCACCTCTGCTGGGGCAGCTGGCAGGGGCCGCACGTCCACGACCTCGGCCTGCGCGACATCGTGGACCTCATGCTGCGCGTCAAGGCCCAGACCTACTCGGTGGAGGCGGCGACGCCTCGCCACTCCTACGAGTGGCGCGTGTGGGAGGACGTCAAGCTCCCCGACGGTAAGCTGCTCATCCCCGGCGTCATCGCGCACACGACCGCGGTGGTCGAGCATCCCGAAACCGTGGCGGAGCGAATCATGACCTTCGCGCGCCTGCTCGGCCGCGAGCGGGTCATCGCGGGCGTCGACTGCGGATTCGCGCAGGGCGCGTTGTACCAGCGCCAGCATCCAACCGTGATGTGGGCGAAGTTCGAAGCGCTGGTGGCCGGTGCGAGGCTCGCCTCCGAGCGTCTCTGGCGGTGAGCTGACCTGCCGCGGCGGCACTTTCCGCGACCACGAAGTTCGGGGGGTCCGCCCTCGGGCTCCTGGCCGTGGACGTCGGGCGTCCTCAGTAAGGCACCTCGATCAAGCGATCGCGGCCTGAGCGCATGTCTTCCTGGAGCAGCTCGCGAAGCGCGCGCGCCACCGCGCCGGGCTTGCCGTCGCCGATGGGCTTGCCATCCCACTCGACGATGGGCGCGACCTTGACCGAGCTTCCGATCAGCAACATCTCTCTGGCCGCGCGCGCCTCGGCCACCGGGATGTCGCACACCTGAATCCCGTCGATGACGTTTCGCGCTTGCAGCGTTTTCGCGAGCTCGAGCAGGCGTAGCGACGTGCACCCCGAGAGAATGTGGTCGAACTTCGGGTGCTTCAGCGTGCCGTCGGCGGTGATGAACGCGACGTTCATGTTCGAGCTCTCGCCGACGTTCCCGGCTTCATCGATGAAGATGCCGTTGTCGAGACCGCGCTCGAGCGCCTCCATCTGCATGAGCACGTTCGGCAGATAGTTGACGCTCTTGGTGACGGCGTAGAGAGGCGGCTTGATCGGGTACGTCGTGGTCATCATGCGGAGGCCCTGGCTGTACCAGGTGTCGGGATAGCCGAGCCCCGCCGAGATCATCACGAAGAAGCCGGGCTCGGCGCCCGCGGCCGGCGTGAGCCCGAGGCTCCCGGGCCCCGCCGAGGCCCAGTAGCGGATGGAGCCCTCGCGCCGCCCGCTCGCCGCCGTCGTGCGCACGATGACGTCCCGCATCTCGTCCCGTGTCGGCAGCTGCAGTCGCGAGTTGTGGGCCGAGCGGATGAACCGGTCGAGATGCGCCTCGAGATCGTAGATCTTGCCGGCCTCGATCGCGGCCGTGTCGAAGATCCCGTGCCCGCGGTGCACCATGTGGTCGTCGAACGGAAGGACCATCAGCGCGGGATCCGTCACGATCCCGCCGAGCTGGCTCGAATAGAACGCCCAGTACTTCACCGGCTGCCGGACCCGAAGCTCCCGGAGCCGCGCCACTACCTCGTCCGCCGTCAGCGTGTGCAACGCGGTTGTCACCGCCATCGAGCTGCCTCCCCTTGGCCGGCGGTCGCGCCGCCGGGCGCGGGCTCAACTGTAGCATTCCCGTGGGTCTGGCGGGGGCCGGGCGGGCGTTCCCGTTTTCCTCGGTCCGCGAGCGCGTCCGGGCCGTCGCCCAGCGTGACGACACCAGATTCCGAGGAGACCTCGATCCGAGCGCTCATGAGAGCTTCGGGCGCGGGCGACTACGCTTCCCTCATCACCTCCGCCGCCCCGCCGCGCAGGAAGGGCAGCGCGAGACCGACGAACAGATCCGGCGTCTCGACCGCCATGAAGTGGCCCGAGCTCGCCTCGACGTACTTCGCGCCGGGGATCTGGGCCGCGACCTTCGCGACCATCGACGGCGTGCGAATCCCGTCGTGGGTGCATCCGATCACCAGGGTTGGAGCACTGATTCTCGCCAGATCCTGGCTCAGATCGAACGAAGGAGCCGTCGACATCCGCAAGATCGCCGCCATGGCCTCCGGGTCGTTCCCCAGCCAGCGCAGGCGAAAGCGCTCGAAGCGGGCGCGGTCGAGCGCGCGCATGTTTTCCGGATACGAGGCGTTCAGGCTCGGCTGCTCGACCGCGCGCACGCCGCCGCGCTCGGTCTCCTCGATGCGCTTGCGGGCGGCCGCCGGGTCGGCGTTGGACCACGTCGCGGGGCTGGCGACCGCGGTCCGGCCGACGCGTGCCGGGTGGCGCCCGGCGAACGCGAGCGCGATCGCGGCGCCCATCGCGCACCCGGCCAGGTGCACCGGCCCCGGGATCCGCAGCGCGTCGAGCAGCGCCACCAGATCGGCCACGATGCCGTCCATCGTGATGACGCGCGTCTTCTCCGACATCCCGAAGCCCCGCTGGTCGTAGCGCAGGACGCGGAATTGACCCTGGAAGGCCGGGAGCGCGTCGTCCCAGCTCTCGATGCAGCCGCCAACCTCGTGAATCAGCACGACGGTTTCGCGGCCGCTGCCGCTCAGCTCGTAGCGAAGGCTCGCGCCGTTGGCCTCGATCCAGCTCATCGCCTCACGCCTCGTACGGCGGAATTCGCCGGTGGAACATCGCGAAGATCTGCTCCCAGTCGCGCGCCGCTCCGTGTGGATCGAAGATGTCGCGGTTGGGTAGTGCGTAGCCGTGCTGGGCGCCCTCGTGGATCGCGTAGCGATAGTCGACCGGGCACGGGCGCAAGAGCGCCTCGAGCTCCTTCACCATCGACAGCGGGGCGTAGGGATCCAGCTCGGCGAACCCGCAATAGAGCTCACCGCGGAAGTGCTTGGCCAGATGGTGCGGCGAGTCGGGCGCGTCGCTGATGAGGCTGGTACCGTGCAAGCTCGCCGAGGCGGTGATCTGCTCGGGGAAGTTGCCGGCGACGCACAGCACGTGTCGCCCACCCATGCAGTAGCCGATCGCACCGACGCCGCCCGGACGTACCGGCTCCTCGCGCCCGACGAAATCCAGGATCGCGCCCGTGTCGTCGACGACCATCTGGTTCGAGAGCCGGCGCCCCGGCGCGATCACCCGCTGGCGACGCTCCTCGTCGAGCGCGTGCAGCGAGATCATCCGGTTCTGCGCGTCGCGGAACTCGTGTCGCACCTTGCCCTGGCGGTAGTAGAGGTCCGGGACCAGGCAGTAGTACCCGACGGTACCCACCCGGCGCGCGATCTCGAAGAGCTCCTCGCGCACCCCCCAGATATCCATGTAGATGATGACCGGCGGAAACGGCCCGTCCTGCTCGGGATGGGTGACGAACGTCTCCATGCGGCCCGACGGTGTGGCGATCTCGACGAAGCGCTCTTCCATGGTTGGCACGACACTATGCCGCCCCGGACCGCGTCGTCAAGACAGCCCCGCTCCGTGTTAGCATGACGACACTTTTCACTCGGTTCGCCCAGGAGATGCGCGATGCGATTCGGCCTGCTCTACGAGGCGCAGCGACCGTTCAAGGGCACGGACATCGACTGGAACAAGCTCTACAAGGAAACGCTCGAGCAGTGCGTGCTGGCCGACAAGGTCGGCTTCGACAACCTCTGGTTCGTCGAGCATCACTTCCTCACGGGATTCTCGGGCTCGCCGTGCCCAGAGGTCCTGCTCGGCGCGCTGAGCCAGATGACCCGGCGCATCCGGATCGGCTTCGGCGTGTGCATCTTGCCGTCGCACCATCCGATCCATGCGGCCGAGCGGGCTGCCATGCTGGATCAGCTGACCGACGGCCGCCTCGAGTTCGGCACGGGCCGGTCCAACGCCTACGAGCAAATCGGGCAGGGCATCGATCCACGAAATACGCGCGCGATGTGGGAAGAGTCGCTCAAGATGATCCCGCGCATCTGGCAATCGGAAGAGTTTTCCTACGAAGGAACCTTCTGGAAGGTGCCCAAGCGTCATGTGTTGCCGAAGCCTTATCAGAAACCCCACCCTCCCATGTACCTGGCGTGCACGCAGACCGAGAGCTACGACGTGGCGGCCGACAACGGCATCGGCGTTCTCTCGTCGGCCACGTTCGCGACGAACATCCTGGCCGAGCACGTCAAGCGCTACCGGACACGGGTCAAGCAATCGACACCGGCGGGCGCGATCATCAACGACTAC
>QHSQ01000158.1 GCA_003221615.1 Candidatus Rokuibacteriota bacterium
TCGACAACTTCATGTGGGGCAACGACTACCCGCACCACGAGGGCACGTGGCCTCACTCGGCCGAGGCGATCGAGCGCACCATGGGCCATCTCTCCGACGCCGGCCGGGCTAAGGTGCTCGGCTTGAACGCCGCGCGGCTGTTCGGGTTCACCGTGCGCGACTGATCGGCGCAGCCGGTCAGGACTTGGCGCTGAAGAAGCGGTTCAGGGCCTCGGCGGTTTCCGCGGGAATCTCCTCCGGGAAGAAGTGGCCGGCATCGAGCGGACGTCCCTGGACTTCGTCGCACCACGCTCGCCAGAGCGCGATCGGTCCAGACTCCTCGACGTACCAGGTATCGAGGGCCCCACGCGCGCTCCATAGGGCCAGCAGAGGACAGACGATCCGGCGCCCTCGGGCACGATCCGTCCTGTCATGCTCACGGTCCACGGTGGCCGCGGCTCGATATTCCTCACAGATCGCGTGGGCGTGGGCGGGCTCGCGGAGGGCTTGCACGTAGGCCGCGCGGACCTCGGGTGGAAACGCGGCCGAGGGAGAGCCCCATCCCCCGAGGGCGTCGTCGACGATGGCTTCAGGGGCCGCCGCGAGAATGCGTTCGGGCAAGGGTTCGGGTTGAGCGAGGAGCGACCAGGGCCAGAAGCCCAGCGCGAACCTGGCGTCGGCGCGGTCCCATACGGTCTCCGTCGGCACGACGTCGAGAACGGCGAGCCGGTCGACGCGGGCTGGATGGTCCAGAGCCATGCGATACGCGACGCGACCGCCGCGGTCGTGTCCCGCGACCGAGAAGCGCGGAAACCCCAGCCGCTCCATGATGGTCACCATGTCTCGGGCCATCGCCCGCTTCGCGTAGGGGGCGTGATCTGGCGTGGAGACCGGGCAGCCGCTCTGCCCGTAACCGCGGAGATCGGCACAGACGACCGTGAAGCTGTGGGCCAGCCGCGGCGCGACGCCGCGCCACATCACGTGTGTCTGAGGAAAGCCGTGCAGCAAGAGGAGCGGCGGCCCAGACCCCGACGAGCGCGTGAAGATCGTGGTCTCGCCCGTCGGGACCTCGGCGGCCGCGAATCCCTCGAGCATCTCGGTTCCGTCTCCTCCCGGTTCGGGCTGCATGCCCCTGTTTCCAGCATATGCCGAGTGGGATAAATGGCGCCTCGATGCGAGGGTGGAGCCCCGCGCCCACTCCGGACTGGTACGATGAGCTCGGGTGATTCCCCGAACGAGAGGAGCGGCTCTATGCACCCCTGGCACGACGTCGAGCTCGGTGACGCGATCGAGAGTGGTTTCCGAGCCATCATCGAGATCCCGAAAGGCTCGAAGGTGAAGTACGAGCTCGACAAGCGTACGGGCCTCTTGTGGCTCGACCGGGTGCTGTACAGCGCGGTTCACTACCCGGCGAACTACGGCTTTCTGCCGCAGACCTATTGCCTCGACAACGATCCTCTCGACGTCCTGGTTCTCGGGCAAGAGCCCGTCGTCCCGCTCTGCATCCTGCGAGCCAGGGCGATCGGCGTGATGACGATGGTCGACGACAAGGGTCCCGACGACAAGATCATCGCGATCCACGCGGACGACCCCGAATACGCCCACTACCGTGATATCTCGGAGCTGCCGCCTCACCGCCTGGTGGAGCTCGAACGGTTCTTTCTCGACTACAAGGTGCTCGAGCACAAGGCCGTGAGCGTCGGAGATATGCGAGGACCGGCGGATGCCGAGAGAACGATCCGAGAGGCCGTCGACCTGTACCGACAGAAGATCAAGCCCGCGCGATAGCCTTCGAGAACGCCTGCTCACCACCGACGCTCGCGGCATCATCGGACCCATCAGGTCCTCGCGCGATCACCGGCGCAGGCCGCCACGAAGCTCCGCGCCAGTCCGGGATTCGAGGCGAAATGCAGATGGACGTAGCTCAGCAGCGCGTTGCCGATCAGATAGCCTTCGGCGCGCTCCTCGCCCTGGCGACGCCGCAATCGGTAGGCGCGCGGGATCCACGACGGCACGGGGTCGAGCGAAGAATAGTGAAACTCGTGGCCGCGGGCGATCCCTCCACTCTGACCCAGTGGCGAATCCCCGTGCAGCGTGACCTCCGTATAGCCCAACGACAGGCGGCGGGGTCGCATGCGCACCGTCGCGGGCAGGAGTCCGACCATTCGGTGGGTCGCACCGTCGAGGTCCTCGATCGCGTCGGCCAGGTACATGAGCCCGCCGCATTCCGCGTAGATCGGCCGACCTTCGGAAGCCAGCGACCGCACCGCGGTCAGCATCGCCCGGTTCCCGGCGAGTGTCGCCCCGTAGAGCTCGGGATAGCCGCCGCCGAAGTAGAGACCGTCGACCGCTGGAAGAACGGTGTCATCGAGCGGGCTCCAGGAGACGAGCTCCGCGCCCGCGGCTTCGAGCAGCGCGAGGTTGTCCCGGTAGTAGAAGCAGAATGCCGCATCGTGGGCGATGCCGATCCGGGCCCGCGGCGCACGGCGCAAGCTGGGGCTCGGGGCGGCTGTACCCGGCACCGGCAACGGCACAGCGAGGCTCAGCACATCGTCGAGGTCGACCGAGCGCTCGATGAGCTCGGCCAGGCGCTGCCGCTTCTCGACCGTCAGCCCGCCCTCGCCCGCGGTCATCAGCCCGAGGTGCCGCTCGGCCAATGCCACGCTCTCGTCGCGCGGGATCGCGCCCACGACGCGGGCCCGGCAACGCGCCGCGACGGCTTCACGGATCCAGCGCGCATGCGCCTCGCCGCCGACCTGGTTGGCGATCACCGCCGCCAGCTGCATCGCTGGATCGAACTGCTCGAAGCCCAGCACGACGGCGGCCGCGCTCCGCGCCTGCGCTTGCGCGTCAAGCACCAGGACGACTGGCGCATTCAGCCACTTCGCCATCTGGGCGGTCGAGCCCTCCTCGCTCAGGCCGTCGAGCCCGTCGAAGCACCCCATCACCCCTTCGACGAGCGCGAGGTCGGCGTCGCCGGCGTAGCGGGCCACGGTAGCGGTCGCGTGGTCGCGCCCGCACATCCAGCCGTCGAGGTTGTAGGATCCGCGGCCCGTCACGACCTCGTGAAACCCGGGATCGATGAAGTCGGGCCCAACCTTGAAGGCCTGGACGGTGAGCCCGCGCCGGCGAAGGGCTTCGAGCAGTCCGAGCGTGACGGTCGTCTTCCCGACGCCGCTCGACACGCCGCCGACCACGAGAAGACGTGGTGAAGAAGTTGTCGCGCTCATCCCCAGGTCCTCCCGCGAGAACCGGTCAGGGTGGTGCGCGCCCGGGCAGGTCTCCTGGCTTCCGGATCGTCCTACTCACCGCGCCTTCCCGGCTCATCGCCAGTGGCAGTTGCGGGTTTCGTCCCCGGTTACAGTGACGCGGTCGCGGCGGATTCACACCGCCCTTCCCTGGGCCCTCGTGGGCACCCTGGGCGCGTTTGACGGGCGGAGGCTAGCAGAGTCGGACGACACCAGCAAGCGCGATCCTACCTGGGCGGCGAAAACCCCAGCGCCGCCAACGACGTCATCGCTCGTGGAGTTCACCACACCGATTTTCGGGTATTTCCTCCATTGCGTCTCGGGATCAAATCCGGTGCACTCCACTAAAGGTCAGGCGAACAGCGAGTAGGTCACCCAATTTCGCCGACGGCAAGAGGTCCCTCCAGATGCACGTCCTCTGCTTGACCCTTTGGGATTAGGAGAATAGCCATGGACCGCCTGCTGGAAATTGAAGAGGCCGCCGTCCCGAGCTTCGACCGGACGCCGTTCTACATCCGGCATCACCTGGCGGGGCATCCGCTGTTCTCTCTGGAGCGCCTGCTGAAGCTCTCGCGCGGCCTGCGCGGCGATCAGGCGGAGTTCTACTCCGGCGACGTACCCGTCTATACGTCGCCGGAGCAGACACCATCGACCGGCCTCTCCCTGCAGGAGACGATTCGACGCATCGAGAGCTGCGGCGCCTGGGTGGTCCTGAAGAACGTGGAGCAGGATCCCGAGTACCGCTCGCTGCTGGACCAATGTCTCGACGAAGTCGCCGACGTCTACGGATCGGCTCTGCGGGGCTCGTCGGAGCGGGTGGGATTCATCTTCATCTCGTCGGCGAAGGCGGTCACGCCCTGCCACGTCGACCACGAGCACAACTTCCTCCTGCAGATCCGCGGCTCCAAGACGATTCACGTCGGCGAGCGGTCGTTTGTGACTGATCGCGAGCTGGAGCGTTTCTTCACGGGCGGTCATCGAAACGTGAGCCTGCCGGAGGAGCTCGGGTCGCGGGCCGCGAAGTTCCAGCTCTCGCCGGGTGATGGCGTACACGTGCCCTTTACGGCGCCGCACTGGGTCGTGAACGGCGGCGGTGTTTCCGTGTCGTTCAGCATCACCTTCCAGACCCCGGAGAGCCGGCGCAGGGCCGTCGTCCACAAAGTGAACGCGCACCTGCGCAAGACCGGCGTGCACCCGGTGCCACCCGGCCACTCGCCGGCGCGCGACGCCTTCAAGGTCCTCGGGTTCGAAGCCCTCAGAAAGGCCCGCCGGCTGGTCAGAAGCGTGGCACCCGGCGCCAGGCCCGCGGTGCACGCGTGATGCGCGCCGTGCGACCCAGTGATTCGCTCTGCGAGCACACGCTCAGATGACGCCTAGTCCAACGGGCCGCCGATATCGGCCTCCAGTTGATAGACGGCGGACAGATAGGCCCCGAGCGCCTGGAGATGCGCGAGAGCCGTCTCGCGATAGCTCCGCTGCGCGTCCAGGAAATCGAGCAGGCTCTGGCCGCCGCGTCGGTAGGCAAACTCGACCGTATCGCGAGCCACAGTCGCCTTGGGCAGGTACACATCGCGAAGCGACACGACACGCTCGCGCTGAGTGAGCGCAATCTGACGGTCGGTCTCCAGAGCGGCGAGCACCTGAAGCGCCGTGGCTTCTCGCACCGCATCCACCCGGCTGATCTCCGCCTGGGTTCGGGCGATCTCACCCTGGTTCCGGTCGAAGATGCGAATCGGCAAGCTGAATCCGAAGCCTATGGTGTTGTCCGGGCCGATCCGCTGGTACTCGATTTGCGGGGTGATGTCCCACCAGGCGTTCGCGCGGGCGAGTCGGTGATCCGCCCGCGCGCGCGCTCGATCGGCTTCCGCCGCCCGCAGGTCGGGGCGATTGTCCAGCGCTCGCCGCATCAGAACCGCCTTGTCCAGCGAGACCTCCTTGAAACCGAGCTCGCCCACGACGTCGAAATCCTCGGCGATGTGCTCGGCGCCGGCGGCGGTGCGGAGCGCGATCTTGGCCGCGGACAGGGCTTGACGGGCATCGGCGGCGTCGCGCTCGAACGTGAAGCGCTGCACCTGGATGCGCAGCAATTCGAGCTGCGAGATGTCGCCCTTCTCGGCCCGGAGACGCTGGATCCGCTCGGTATCGTCGAGCGTCTTGACGTTCTCCTGGGCAAGGGCGAGCTGCTCGCGGGCGATCAGCGCACCGGCGAAGGCGCTCCTGACCTGAAGGGTGATCTGGCGGCGGATGTCCTCGAGCTGATAGCTCGCGACCTGCGTGGCGGCGCGCGCCGAGTCGATGCGACGACCGCGCTTGCCCCCCAGCTCGAGCGGCTGGCCCACGTTGACCGTGTACTGGGTGTCCTGCTGCGACGCGCCCGGTTTGAATTGCTCGGCCAGGAAGTTCATGCTTGGATTGGGACGCAGCGCGGCCGTGGTCTCACCAGCCTTCGTCGAGGCCAGCGCGGCCTGCTGCGCGCGCACCGTGGGACTCTGCCGGAGGGCCAGCTGCAACGCCTCGTCCACCGAGATCCGATCCAGTTGTTGTTGGGCTCCACCGAGCCGTGCGACACCGAGCGCGACCACCAGACCGGACACACCGACCAAGATCCAGCGCATTGGACTCCTCCTCACGACAAGCATCGTGCTGCAGGGCACCTGAAGAAACCATAAAGAACGCTCGGACCGACTCCGCCTTCAGCAAACCTTCATACTTCGCTCGGTACGCTCCACTCACTTGGCGGATTCGGCCTTCCACTCGCGGACGGTCAGCCGAGAAAGGAGCTCACGCAAGGACCGTGTCCCGGATCCAGGCCCTCCATGCTCGACCCCTCGGCTGCGTTGCTGTTCTCGCGGCCCTGCTCGAAGGCTTCGGATTCGCCGGATGCACCCGTGGAGACGAGGTCGGGCCGGCGGCGGCGCCATCTCCGGTCTCGTCCCGAGCTGACATTGCGCCTCCGGGGACCACCGAGGTGGTCGTGCCACCAGACTCGCCTCAGGCCGCGCAGCTCAAGATCGAGCCCGTGCGCATGCGCGAGATCGCGGTCGATGAGGTCACCGCGCCGGGGCGGGTCGGCATCGACCCCAACCGGAGCTCCCGTCTCTTGCTCCCGGTCGCCGGGCGTATCGTGGCGGTCCTCGCGAAGGTCGGCGATGCCGTCGAGCAGGGCCAGCGGGTACTGTCGCTCGACAGCCCGGATGCGGACGCGGCGATCGCCGCCGCCATCCAGGCCGAAGCCGCCGAGCGTCAGGCCCAGTCGACGTTGAGCAAAGCCGACGCGGACCTCGCGCGGACGACCGAGCTCTACGAGCACCACGCCGTCGCGCAGAAGGACATGCTCGGCGCGCAGAACGACCAGGCCCAGGCTCGAGCGGCCCTCGAGACGGCGCGGGCCGCGCTCTATCAGGCCAAGCGCAAGCTGGAGCTCCTCGAGCTCAAGCCTTCCGGCGAGCCGCGGCCGATCGTCCAGGTGCGGGCGCCGATCAGCGGCAAGGTGCTCGAGGTCAACGTGGCGCCGGGCGAGTACCGCAACGACACCGGGACACCGCTGATGACGATCGCCGATCTGAGTCGAGTCTGGATCGCCTCGGACGTTCCGGAGTCGGCGATCCGGCTGATCCGCGTGGGCGAGCGCGTGACGATCACGATGGTCGCCTACCCTGGAGAAGAGTTCGAGGGTCGGGTCGCGCGAATCGCTGACGTGCTCGATCCCCAGACGCGGACCGTGAAGGTCTATGTCGAGATGGCGAACCTGCGCGGCCGTTTCCGGCCCGAGATGTTCGCCACCATCCGTCATGCCGGCGATTCGCGGCCGACGCCGGTGGTCCCGGTCGGCGCGATCGTTCAAGAGTACGGGCGGCCCATCGTGTTCCTCGAGCGCGCGCCGGGCCGCTTCGAGCGACGCGAGGTCGTGCTCGGCACGCGCGCGGGTGAGTTCATCCCCGTCGTGTCGGGCGTACGCGCGGGTGAGCGAATCGTCGTCGACGGCGGCGTGCTCCTGAAGGACCGCTGAGCCGGCTGGCCCGTGCCGAGTCGGCTTCTCGAGATCGCGCTGGCCCGCCGCGGCGCCGTCGTCGCGGCGGTGCTGCTCCTGGTCGTCGCTGGTGTCTGGGCCTTCCGTGAGCTGAACCTCGAGGCCTACCCGGACATCTCGGACTCCGGCGTCGTGGTGCTCACACCGTATCCGGGATTCGCGGCCGAGGAGGTGGAGCAGCAGGTCACGGTGCCGATCGAGCGCGCGCTCAACAACACGCCGAACGTGATTGCGCGCCGCTCTCGCACCATCTTCGGCCTGTCGGTCGTCGAGCTCACCTTCTCCGATGGCACCAACGATTACTTCGCGCGCCAGTTGGTGCTGGAGCACCTGCGCGACGCCGATCTCCCGGATGGAGTCACCCCGACGCTGGGCCCACTGTCGCCGGGCATCGGCGAGCTGTACCGCTACACCCTCCGGGGCCTCGGCTACGACGCCATGCGTCTGCGCGAGATCCAGGACTGGGTCCTGAGGCCCCGCCTCCTCCAAGTCCCCGGCGTCGCGGACGTGGTCACCTTCGGAGGGCTGGTGCGTCAGTATCAGATCGAGATCGCTCCGCAGTCGCTCGACAAGTACCGGGTGAGCGTGCGGCAACTCGCCGACGCGGTGAAGAGCAACAATCGCAACGCAGGCGGCGCGCTGCTCGACGTGGGCCAGCAGTCGATGGCGATTCGCGGCTCCGGGCTCATCCGCTCGGTCGAGGACATCGAGCAGATTGTGCTGGATGCCCCCAAAGGTGTGCCGTTCTTCGTTCGGGACATCGGCCGGGTCCGCGTCGGCGCCGTGCCCCAGACGGGAATCTTCGCCATCGACGACCAGCCGACGGGGGTCGGCGGCGTCGAGGGCATCGTCCTGATGCGCCGCTGGGAGAATCCAAGCGAGGTGCTGGAGGCCGTACACGGTGCGGTCGAAGAGCTCAACGGGAACCGACTCCCTCCTGGTGTTCGCATCGTGCCGATCTACGACCGGACTCAGCTCGTCCGGAACACGCTGCGGACGGTGTCGCGCGTGCTGCTCGAAGGGTTCGTGATTGTCGTCACAGTGCTGCTCGTGTTCTTGCTCAGCGTGCGGGCGGCGCTCCTGACCGCCCTGGTCATCCCGCTGTCCCTGCTCTTTGCCTTCATCTGCATGCGACTGGCCGGCGTCTCCCTGAGCCTCTTGAGCATCGGCGCCATCGACTTCGGGATCATCGTGGACGCGACCATCGTCATGGTCGAGCGCATCGTGCATGCAGTCGCCCGGCGCCGGGAGGATGGAAGCTCCGCCGGAAGTCTCGTGGGCGCGGTCCGTGCGGCCGCGCTCGATGTGCAGCGTCCGATCCTGTTTTCGCTGCTGATCATCATCGCGGCGTACATTCCGCTCCTCACGCTCGAGCGCGTCGAGCGTCGGCTCTTCACGCCGATGGCGATGACGGTGTGCTTCGCCCTCCTGGGCTCGCTCGTGCTGAGCCTCACGCTGGTGCCTGCAGTCGCCACGTATCTCATGCGCGGCAAGCGCCCGGCCCCGCGTCATCGCCTCCTCGAGTGGCTGACCGGACGCTACGCGGAGCTCGTGGCGCGCACCGTACGCCGCCCCCGGATCACGGTCGGCGTCGCGGTCGCCGTCGTGGCGGGGGCGGTGGGGCTGGGCACGGGGATCGGGTCCGAGTTCTTGCCCCAGCTCGACGAAGGCGTCATCTGGATCCGGGCCAATCTTCCGCCCGGGATCTCCGTGGAGAAGTCCGCCGACGTGGCCTCGACCATGCGTCGCCTGATCAGGCAGTCGCCGGAAGTCACACTGGTCATGTCTCAGACCGGGCGAAACGAGGCGGGCACCGATCCGTTCGGGCCCAACCGCAACGAGTTCCTGCTCGATCTCAAGCCCTACGACATATGGCCCCGCGGCAAGACGAAGTCGGACTTGGTGGACGAGCTGTCGCGGCGTCTGCAAGCGGCCATCCCCGGGGCTTCGTTCAACTTCACGCAGCCGATCATCGACACCTCGACGGAGATCGCAACTGGATCCTCGGCCGATCTCGCCGTCATCGTGACCGGGCCCGACCTCAGGCAGCTCAGGGCGCTCGCCACCCAGGCCCTCGCGGTCCTGCGGCTGATCCGGGGCGCGGCCGACACCTCGATCGAGCAGGAGGCCGACCAGGCGCAGCTCCGCATCGCGGTCAACCGTTATCAGGTGGCGCGCTATGGGATCAACGTCAGCGACGTGCAGGACGTCATCGACCTGGCGCTCGGCGGCAGCCCGATCACCGGAGTCTTCGAGGGCGACCGGCGCTTCGACGTCGTCGCGCGCTACGCCCCGGAGGCACGGGCCGACGCCTCGTCGATCGGCGGGATCCTGATCCCGACGCGCGAGAGCGGACGCGTGCCGCTGGCCCAGCTCGCCGACATCACGGTCGCCGACGGCGCCACGATCATCGCCCGGCGTGAGAACGAGCGCCAGATCACGATCCGCACGAACATCCGTGGGCGCGATCAGGGCGGCTTCGTGCGCGAGGCCCAGGCCAGGTTCGCGCAGGCGGTGAAGCTGCCGCCGGGCTACCAGGTGAGCTGGGGCGGCCAGTTCGAGAACTTCGACCGGGCGCGGCAACGGCTGGAGATCATCATCCCGATCACGATCGGTATCATCTTCCTCTTGCTGTTCGTGACGTTCGGGTCGGCGTTCGACGCCACGCTCGTGCTCCTCAACGTGCCGTTCTCACTCGCCGGCGGGCTGGTCGCGCTCTACGTGCGCGACATCAATCTCAGCGTGTCGGCGGCGGTCGGCTTCATCTCGCTCTTCGGCGTCGCCGTCATGAGCGGCGTGCTTTACATCTCCGAGGTCAACCGCCGGCGGCGCGACGACCGGAAGGCGCCGCTGACCGACACGATCGTCGAGGCCGCTCGCATGCAGTTCAGGCCAATCCTGATGCTGATCCTCGTCGCGATGCTCGGCATGATTCCGGCAGCGCTCGCCCGGGGGATCGGCTCCGACATCCAGCGCCCCCTGGCGACCGTCGTGGTGGGCGGACTGCTCTCGACGCTTCTGTTGACGCTCGTCGCGCTGCCGGCCGTCTACCGGGTCGCCGAGGAACTTCGGAAGTCCTGACGCGGCCGCGATCAGAGGGCGACGGGAAAGCGGACGCGGAAGGTCGCGCCGCAGCCAGCCGCGCTCTCGACCGACAGCCGACCGCCGTGATTCTCGACGACGGCTCGGGAGATCGCGAGCCCCAGACCAAAGCCTCGGTTGTCTTTGGCTCTCGCGGCGCGCCCGCGGTAGAAGCGCTCGAACACCCGGGGCATCTCGTCGGCCGGGATGCCTGGTCCCGCGTCGGAGACGGCGACCACGACCGCCGCGCCTTCGGCCGCAGCATCGACGACGATCTCGCTTCCCGGTGGTGAGAACTTCACGGCGTTGTCGAGCACATTGGTGAAGACCATGTCGGCGAGCCCCTCCGCGCACCGAACCGACAGCGAAAGCGCCTGAGAGGGATGGACGGCGATCGTCACGCGCCGACGCTCGGCCTCGAGCGCGAGACGCCGGACCACCCCGTCGAGCAGGGGCCCGAGCGGCACGGTGGCGGCTGCGGCGGCGCGCCCCTGCTCGGCATCGAGCCTCGCGAGCGTCAGGAGCTCCCGAGTCAGGATCGAGAGGCGCTCGACCTTGTCGAGACACGAATGCAGGGTGTCTTCATACTCCGCGGTGTCCCGATGGCGTCGCAACGTCACCTCGAGCTCCGTTCTGAGACGCGAGAGAGGGGACTGGAGCTCGTGGGCGGCGTCGGCTGTGAAGCGCCGCTGGATCTCGAAGCTTTCCTGGATGCGACCGAGCATCTCGTTGAGAGTGTCGACCAGACGCCCGATCTCGTCCTGCTGGGCCGGGCGCGGAAGCCGTTCGCTCAGGCTTCCCTCGCCGATCTCGCGAGCCCGGCTCACAATGCGATCGATCGGACGAAGGGCGCGCCGGGTCAGGACGACGCCGATCAGCCCAACCCCGACCAGGATGCTCGCGGCCATGCCCGTGAACAAGAGCCGGGCCGACCGAAGCACGGCGTAGGCGTCGTCCAGCGACATCGCGACCTGGACCGCGTAGCGAGTACCGCCCACCTCGACCGGAAGCGACACCATCCGGACCGGCTCCTCGCCGAAGTCGTCGACGGTCTCGAACACCGTCTCGCCTTCCTGGAGCCGCGTCAGCAGCCCCGGCTTCGTGGGAAGTCGCGCGCTGCCGAGGGTCATGCTGCGCGCGATCACCTGACCGTCCATGCGCACGATCTGGACGAACTTGTCGAGCCGCGCAAACGAGGGCACCGCGGTCCCCGGGGCCATCTCGTGAACGCGCGCGGGCCCGTGAGGCGCCTCGGTCATCGCCACCGCCTCGGCCTCGGCCAGGGCGAGGATCGCGCCGTCGATGATCTGGCTCAGGACGGCGCGGGACAGCGCCCAGTTGGCCGCCAGCGCCGTGCCGCCCAGGATGAGCATCACGGCGGCCAGGTGCCCGAGCGTCAACCGAGCCTTGAAGCTCAGCGTCATGGGGGCGGCAATCCCAGGCGATAGCCACGGCCCCGCACCGTATGGATCAGGGGCGTCAGGCTGCCTTGATCGACCTTCCTCCGCAGGTGGCTGACGTGGACGTCGACCAGGTTCATGAGCGAGTCGCGCTCGTCCTCCCATACGTGCTCTCCGAGGTAGCTGCGGCTCACGACCTCACCCACGTGGCGCATCAAGGTCTCGAGGATCGCATACTCCCTCGGAGTCAGGCTGACGGGTCTGCCTGCCCGCATGACCTGATGGCTGAGGGGATCGAGCGTAAGGTCCTCGACCGTCAGGAGGACCGGCCGGGTCAGCTCGGAGCGGCGAAGAATCGCGTGCAGGCGAGCGAGCAACTCGGCAAAGGCGAAGGGCTTCGTGAGGTAGTCGTCGGCTCCGGCGTTCAGGCCCAGAACGCGATCCTCGACCGCATCCCGCGCGGTCAGAATCAGAATCGGAGCCTGGAGACCGCTCTGGCGAAGGCCGCGGCACACGGCGACGCCGTCGCGGTCGGGGAGCATCCAGTCGAGGACGATGGCGTCGTAGGTGTTCACGCTCGCCATCTCGTCACCGGCCTCGCCGGAATGGGCGATGTCGACCACCCATCCTTCCTCGCGCAGACCCTTGGCCAGTAGGAGAGCCGCCTCCTGGTCGTCCTCGATGAGAAGAATGCGCACCCGAATCGCCCTCTTCTCGGAAAGTAGGCGCGGGGCCGGTTCGCCGTCAAGGAATCCACCGGGGCTGGCGGCCGGCGTTACGCCCGCGCGCGCCACGCCTCGCGCGTGAGGACGTGCCAGGTCGCCTGCACGCCCTTGTACTCGGTGAGACCTCGGCGCTCGAAGCCGAGCTTGTAAAGCACTCGCTGCGACGCGACGTTGTCGGGATAGGTGACCGCCACCACCCGCGGCAGCGCGAGCGCGCCGAGCGCATGATTCACGAGCGCGCCCGCGGCTTCGGTGGCGATGCCGCGGCCCCAGGCGGAGCGCGCGAGACGGTAGGCGACCTCGACGTCGTCAGCGTCCGGCATTCGGATCAGCGCTCCGAGCCCGTGGAAGGCGGCGTCGGCCCGCCCTTCGACCCGCCAGAAGCCCAGCCCGCCGTGATCGCCGCGTCGACTGTCCAGCACGCGCCGCTTGACTCGCTCCGCCGTCTCCTCCGGCGACTTCACGCCGGCGGGGCTGCCCACGTGGCGCATCACGTCGGGATCGCTGTCGAGCGCGATGAGGTCGGCCTCGTCCGCGGGGACGAGCCGACGGAGCCGAAGGCGGGGTGTCTCGAGCGACGCGCTCACGACCTGCCTCCTCCTATGCGATAGATCCGGCTGCGCCTTGACTGACCGGACCCCGTGCGGCTACTGTTCCCGCACCCAGCATGCAGAGAGTTCATCACACGCCTACCCGGACGGTCCACCAGAAGGAGGCTCTCATGCGCCGCGCGCTTGCGCTCGCCACCGGCTTGCTCGTCATCCTCGCCCTGGTGCCGCCCGCAGGCGCGCAGACGAGGGAAGAGACGCTCATCTACAGTCTGCAGTCGGACGTCGACAACTGGGATCCGCCCAACTCGGTCCTGCGCGAAGCGATCATCCTCGGCTACCACGTCTACGATCACCTCGCGGTGCGGGACGTCAAGACCCGTCGCGTGGTCCCGCACCTGGCCACCTCCTGGACGAACATCGACGACACCACGTGGGAGGTCAAGCTCCGCCAGGGCGTGAAGTTCCACGACGGCACGCCTTTCACCTCGCGCGATGTCAAAGCCACCTTCGACCGCGTCCTCGACCCCACCAAGAAGATGACCGCCCGCGGCAATCACGCCAAGATCAAGGGCGTCGACATCATCGACGATCACACCGTGCGCTTCCGCACGGACGGGCCCTACCCGCTCTTCGTCGAGCGGCTGACCGCCCAGGTCATGCAGTCAGACAAGGTCATCCGGGAAAAGGGCCACGAGTGGATGCAGGAGAACCCGATCGGCACCGGCCCCTACAAGCTGGTGAGGTGGAACCGCAAGCAGGAGCACCAGCTCGTCCGTAACGATGACTACTGGGGCCCCAAGCCCGCCTTCAAGTATCTGCGCATCCGGATCATCCCCGAGAAGGCCACCGAGATCGCCGAGCTGCTCTCGGGCGGCGTGGACATCATCAAGGCGGTGCCGCCGGATCAGATGGACGTCATCAACAAGTCGGGGCAAGCGCACACCGGCACCTCGCCCATCCTGAGAACAGCCATGCTGCAGCTCGACCAGGCAGCGCGCAGCGGCCCCAATCCCTTCACCGACCGTCGCGTGCGGCAGGCGGCCAACCTCGCCGTCGACAACGACGCCATCATCAAGTTCGTGCTCAACGGCCTCGGCGACCGCGTGGCCACCGGCGTCAACCCCATGGCCTTCGGCTGGGACCCAGGCCTCAAGCCCTACAAGCAGGACCTGGCTCAAGCCAAGAAGCTCCTCGCCGAAGCCGGGCATCCGAACGGCGTCGACGTCCTCTTCAACGAGGGGCCGCCAGTCGTGGAGCCTGCCATCCAGCAGACCAACGACGCCATCGTCGCGGACATGACCAAGGCCGGCTTCCGCGTGAAGCGCAACTACATCGGCGACAACACCGTGCTCGTGGCCAAGATCAAGGACGGCAAGGCGGGCTCGATGTTCAACTGGTCGTGGGGCTATTACTCCGTCTTCGACGCCGACGCGATCCTGTTCGACGTCTTCAAGTGCGGCGAGAACTACAGCTACTACTGCAACCCCGCGCTCGACGACCTCATCATCCAGGGGCGCTCCACGCTCGACCAGAAGAAGCGCGCCGAGGTGTACGTCAAGGCGCAGAAGCTGCTGTTCGACGACGCTGCGTACCTCTACAAGTGGGGGCTTCGGGGGGTGTGGGGCATCTCCAACCGGATCGAGTACCAGGCTCCGGCGGACGAGGTCGACCGCATGTTCCTCGTGACGCCCAAGAAGAAGTAAGGCTGCCGCGAGCCCCGACCGCCGCGGCCGGCCGCGGTGGTCGGGCACGCCGCCCGTCATGAAACGCTACGCTCTGCGCCAGGTCGTGCAGCTCGCGGTCGTCATCGTAGGCATCTCCATGCTGGCCTTCGCGATCCTGCACGTCATCGGCGACCCCGTCACGCTGCTGCTGCCGCAGAATGCCGGCAAGGAAGAGTACGCGCGGTACAACAAGCTCCTCGGGCTCGATAAGCCCATCTACGTGCAGTACTGGAAGTTCGCCACTCGCGCCGTCCAGGGCGACTTCGGCAAGTCCTGGTACGCGGACACGCCCGCCTTCAAGCTCGTGCTCGAGCGCATGCTGCCCACGCTGTACCTGACCACGGCCGGCCTCGTCACGGCTCTGCTCATCGCGCTGCCGCTCGGCATCCTGGCCGCGCTCAAGCGACACTCGTTCGTGGACAGCCTGTGCACGGTGGCCGCGGTCGCGGGTCAGGCCATGCCGATCTTCTGGCTCGGCATCATGCTCATCATCATCTTCGCGGTGCAGCTGAGGCTACTCCCCGCCTCCGGCTACGGGACGTGGCGGCACTTCCTGATGCCGTCCTTCACGCTCGGCGCCTTCCTGGCGCCCATCACGATGCGGCTGGTGCGCTCGGGTGTCATCGAGATCATGAACATGGAATACATCAAGACGGCGCGGGCCAAGGGCCTCGCCGAGCGGCTGGTGGTGATCAAGCACGCCTTCCGCAACGCCTGCATCCCCGTCATCACGGTGCTGGGGCTGCAGTTCGGCCAGCTCCTCGGCGGCGCCGTTGTCACCGAGACCGTCTTCGCCTGGCCCGGCGTCGCCACGCTCACCGTGGACGCGATCCGCAACCAGGACTTCCCCGTGGTCCAGTGCGCCGTGGTGCTCCTGGCGCTGATCATCGTGGCCGTCAACTTCCTCGTGGACATGATCGTGGGGCTCATCGACCCGCGCATCCGGGTGGGGGCGTGAGCGCGGTCAACGCGGGCGACGTGGGGCTCAAGAGCGGGGGCGCGCCCGGTGCCACCGGCGCCCCTGCGACGACCGCGCGCCAATCGTGGCCCCGGCTCTGGCGGCTCAAGTGGGGCCTCGTGGCCGCCGTCCTCATGCTGCTGATCATCGGCGTCTCGGCGGCGGCGCCGTGGATCGCTCCCTACAGCCCAGTGGAGGTGGACATCCGGCACCGGCTGGCGCCGCCGGCGTGGATGGATCGCGGTACCCCCGACCACGTGCTCGGCACCGATCAGATCGGGCGTGACCTGCTCTCGCGCATGATTTACGGGGGCCGCGTGTCGCTCCTGATCGGGGTGGCTGCCGTGCTGGTGTCCTCCACGATCGGCGTGTTGCTGGGGCTGGGGGCCGGCTACTTCGGGCCGCGGGTGGACTGGACGATCATGACGCTCGTGAACGTGATGCTGACGTTTCCGTTCGTGCTGCTGGCGCTCGCGGTGATCGCCGTTCTCGGTCCGAGCCTCGTCAACATGGTGATCGTGCTCGGCGTGGCCGACTGGCCTCTCTATGCGCGCGTCATCCGGGCGGAGACGATGACCCTGCGCGAGCGGGATTTCATGACGGCAGCTCGCGCGCTCGGCATGAGCCATCTACGCATCGTCTTCCGGCAGCTCCTGCCGAACCTCGTCTCGGTGATCGTTGTCATCGCCACTCTGCAGGTGGCGCGCGTGATCATCCTCGAATCCTTCCTGTCCTTCCTCGGGTTGGGCGTACAACCTCCCACGCCCGCGTGGGGCAACATGCTCGGCGACGGGCGAGTCTACATGCTGAACTCGTGGTGGATCGCGGCCTTTCCCGGGCTCGCCATCTTCATCACCACGCTCACCATCAACCTGATGGGCAACGCCCTGCGGGACTGGCTCGACCCCCACATGAAGCTCTGAGGGGGCTCGACGAAGTTGGGGGTGGGAGGGCCATGTCGGGACCCCACGTGATCAGAGCGCTCCCCCGAACTGGCGCGCGAGGTGGCTGATAGAACCATTCCCTGATCGGCGGCTCGCGAAATTAGATGCTGATCGCTGGCCTTTGAGGCCATGATGTCATCGCGCGGACCTGCCGCAAACAAAATGGCCGGCCCAAACAGTGTTGGTATGCAGTCGCATCGTTGGGCTCGCTGTGAAGGCGCGAGTACAAGACTATGAACAAGAGGCATCTCTTTGTTATTGCGCGGCGTGTTCCGCGGATGTACGAGTCACTGAAGCAGAGTTTCGCCGGTCACGCCGATATTGATGTGATTCTTGACCGCCGACGTCGCGAACGGCGTTGGCAGGCTATCCCGATTGACGTTGACCGCAGGGCGAGAGAGCGGCGGGCAATGGACATCGCTGCCCTCCTACGCCAGCTTGGCTGGGTGGTCGTGGAGCAGACAACTGATTATTGAACGCTAGACCTGGTTGTCGTTGAGCACTGCCTTAGACGTCGCGTGCAGAAGGTTCAGCTCGGCATCCTCGGGCATCACCCAGCGCTCGACCACACCACGCCGCATGAGCACGCGACAGTCCAAGTGACAGTGGACCTATACGGCCACTTCATCCCCCGGTGCTGATCGCCATCACGTCGAGGGACTGGCGGCCGACATCGAGGCTCGCAGAACGCAACAGGATGCAGCACGGCCCCGCCCCGCAGACTCGTTCCCGCGTCTAAGTTCTCGGTTTGATGGTGCCCCCGGCAGGATCCGTACATCTGGGCATTGAGCAAGGAGGGCCTAGGTGCTATCCTCCGGCTCGCCGACCACTGGAGCATCCGGGGCGACGCGAACAGGCGTCGTGCCCCCTACGGTAGGCCCATCCGTTCCCCCTTTGCATTGGGGATGCTCCAATGGCGGAACCGCAGACCGCGACGTGCCCGCAGTGCTCGCTGACGATTTCGCCGGAGGACACCATCGTCTCGGCTTCGGGATTCTCGGTCATCTCGATTGTCGTCAGCCTCGTGTTCTGAGCGCCGAGGAACGCACACTCCTCTTCATCTACTGTCGGGACCACCAGGTCGCCGAGTGCGTTCGCTGCGGAGGAAGACTCCACCTCCGAGAGGTGGCCTCGATTGATTCGTTCGGCACCCGTACATACGGGTGCTCGCGGTGCCACACGGACCTGACCGACAGTATCCGGGCGCATCTCTCCGGCTGCGCGATGCTTCCAGTAGCAATACGTCGCGGGGCCAAGGCGGCGCGCGAGGCGGTGCGAAGGTTGGTGAAGCAGAGCCATCAGTTGCGTGACGCTGTGGATGTAGCGGTGCGGGAGGCCGAAGCGTTGCGGAGGGATCTTCAGCTGGGCGACCGCCTCGTCGACGAGCGAGGCGAGTGGCGGGTCAGCGACGAAGACGCGTCGCCTGGCTGGGCGGCGCGCCTTCGTCGACTCGCGGCTCACGAGCTCCTCGGTGCCGCCTCAGCGAGTGGCTGGGCCCCGGCCTTTCACGGTGAGTCCCGTGACGACCTTCGCCCCGTTTTCCTCCCTGTAGCTTGCCACGACAAGCATGCCCTCGGTGACGACGCCGGGCTTGAGCACGGCTCCAACTGGCGTGACCAGCTTCGTGCCGTCACTCAGGGTTATCGCCCTCCTGGACGGATCGACATTCTCGATTCGACTCTCGACCGGCGTCCTCCGCTTCGGGGCCGGCGTCGTCCCGCCCGGGGGCGACGAGCTTCGCCCGGCCGGTGGCGGGACCTGCGTTTGGGCGAGCGCCGCGGCGACAAAGATCGCCGGGGCCAGCATCGCGACGAACAGCACGAACGTGTTCATGTGTCAACCCTCATGTGGGGGGCGTGGTGTTGTCGTCCGACTATCTCCGGACCACGAAATGAGCGCCGTCGGCGCGCTCCTCGACGTCGATCGTCGTGTCCGCGAGCGTCTCGGATACTTCGTGGTCGATGAGGAGCACCGCGCGTCCGTTGTGCTCAATGATCTGGTCATCGTCCTTCAACGTGTCGGGAAAGACCCCCAGGCCCGAATCCGTGCGGCCGAGACGTAGCATCACGTCGGGGCGCTCGATCAATTCGAGCTTGTTCTTGAAGGTTTCCCGTGCCCTCTCGGTCACTTGAATCATGGCTCTCGCTCCTTCCATGTGAGTGCTTGTTGCGTGCTTGATGGAGCAGGGTAGAACGACCCCGGGCGAGCGCATCGTCGACGGCGACGAGCCAGTCAGGATCGGCCGCGGACGCTCGCTCTACGAACGCGCGGTTGAAAGCGGCCTAAAGACGCCGCGTCCGAGGAGGCGGAAGCTGGGAAGGTGTGGCGAGGCGTACCTCGACGCGCGACTATGGTGCTCGGCGACGCGGCCGGGCCCGTCAGCCAGCTGACTCCAGAGCATCGCTACCGCCCAGGGACATCCCACGGCGTCAGTCTCCGGCCGAGGCGCACGCGGGTCAAGCGGTACCTGGGTCGAGACCGCGAACCTTCTTATGCTTCTACCCGACGCCGCTCACCGGCTATTCCGGCTATTCATGGGTATGGACCCAGACAACAAGGACTACGCGCTGCGGATGTTTGGGGTCACGGCGTCCCCGTCTCGCACTTCCTCCACGACGGATGCGAGCCCTACTTCCTGAACTACCGCAGCACCTCGCGTCGCTCCCGCGCACGATGTCAGCGCATCCGGGCCATCATCTGGCCGAACTTCGCGCGTGCTCTGGCACATCTCGACCTCAATGCGGATGGGTTCGGGCGGGGGCTCGTGTTGCCTCCTGACCAGCGGCCTGAGACTGCGAGAGTTTCAGGAGCGACAGGCTCTATTGGCCGTCAACCCTGCCGACCCTGGTCGCCTAGTCGCCTGATGTTAGTTGTCTTCTCTCGAACGAGTTGCCCGCACTGGCGTTTCGGGGAACCAACGTCGTCCGGACAACCCGCGTTGGCAAGATACCGAGGACCGGCTTCGGCGATCGGACCGAGCCGTGCGACGACTGCGCCGGCTCCGGCCTACTCCAGTGCCGCGGTACCGGAGACGAACGTGGGCCGAGCTTCCCATCAGTTCACGCATAGGCGGTCTATCCATTTAGCCTAGTGGGCAAAAATGTAGACAATCTTGTCGAGCAGCATCCGGTTGTGGTTGTCAAACAAACGAGGCGAAGGCTTCTTCACCCAAGTGATCGTGTGGCTGCCCAGCCGACACGCTACTTCTTGGAGTACTCGAACTTTGGCAAGGCCTTGATCGCCTCCTTGGTCGCGCCAGACAGCACGAACTTGCCATCCTGTTGCTTCAACTGATTCACTGGAATGGCCACGTCGTGCTTGCCAACGCCCACGAAGCCTCCCGCGCCGACGATGACGAACGAGACCGAAGTGTCAGGAGCGATGATGAGGTCGTCGATGGTCCCGACCTTCTGATTCTGCTCGTTATAAACAGGCTGGCGAAGGATCTGCTTCTTTGCACTCCACCCAACCGCTACCGCCCGCGTCTCCTCGACTGTGATCCCGACCCGGGTCGAGCCCGCAACCTGCGCGGCAGCATAGCTCGCCGAGGCGAGCAACACGACGCACGATAGCGCTACGAGTCCCAGTCGCTTCATGTTGGGGCCCTCCTTTATCGTACTGACACTTACAACGAGTAACGAGTAGCTTCAATCCAGGATGCTTCGAAGACTGTCCACCGGCGCCTTCCTGCTGTCAAGCCGATCGCCCCGCCTGTCGAGTGTCCCCCGCGGTCTGCTAGACTCCCGCCAGCCATCCCAACCGAGGTGCCATGCGGCTGATCGGGTTGCCGAGGCTAGTTGCCGCGGCTGTTCTAATCTTCCTTTGGACCGGAGCCGCTGCTGCGGATGATGTCGCTCGCCGACGCTTTGTCGATCTGAGCGGACCGGGCGCACTTGAGGCTCTGCAGCAGTCAAACCCGACACATTTCGAGAAAATCCGCCAGATCATGAGCGGCGGCGCCGCTCAGCACGAGTGCATGCTGGCGAAATTCAACGCTCGAGACGTGATGTATGGGCCAGATATGATGACCTACCCGACGAAGCGACATTTGTGGTTTACGCTCGACGGCACACGCTATGAGGGCTTCGTGACCTCCTCGAGGGTCACGCCGCGCAACTCATTCTCGATCGGGATTCTACCGGGCCCCTTCCGAGCCGAGGTCGAACGGGTCGACGGTCGATTGCTTCCCACCGGTAGCCGCGCGTTCGCGGTCTATCACTGCGGTGCCCGGATTGGGCACACGCATCGGCCCTTAGATCTCCCTTAGATCTTCAGAAACTCGACTACGCCCCTATCCCGGGAACGCCGACTGACAGGTGGGACGAACTTGGCTTGAACGTTTCATGCGCGCCGTCAGGCCCCGATACTTGATTTGAAGAACTACGAGAAGCGCCCTTCTGACCCGGCTGGTAGTATTTGGATGCTATGGACCCGCTCGGGCGGCTTGAGGAACTCCGGACGCGTATCAACGCGCAGCAGCGCGAGATTCTTCGCACAATCTGGACATACCTTTTGGCCAACGGCAGATGGATCCCCATTCGTGCCTTGCACATTCAGTGTGGTGGCAAGGCCACCGTGCAAGAGGCGCTCAAGCCTCTAGGCGGCAGCGTTGTTCTTGAGGATCACAATTCGGGCCAGCCAGTATACCGGGTCACGCTTCTCGGTGTCCTCGTGTCAACTGCCGGGCAAACTGCGCACGGTCTGCTGTCAGAATATCTGCGTTGGATTCGAGAGCGGGCGCTGACCGACGGAGAGATGCAGCACGTGACAGCTGATCTGGTCAGCGCTGCATTGAAACTTTCGGAGTCAGATGCTCGACAGCTGTACGAGTTAATCAGACTCGGTGACTTCTGGGCTGCTGGTGCTGGCGGAGGGCCATCGTGGAGGGTTGGCCTTCCGTCAGACGTGGAAGACCTGCCCGAAGATCCCGCCGCATACATTGCTGCGAAGGCGCTTGAGCAATATGACGCGCACCTGCCCTTCGAAGCGAACAAACGCGATGCGTATATCTTCCAGAAGTCGTCGGTCGAATCCTCGCTCCTCACGACAATACCAGTTCGGATTCGTGATCGCGATGATCAGAGCAACATCGCGTTTTACCGCCTGAGATCCTTCATCAATCGCTTGCTGGTCGGGTTTATGACCTTCTGATGAGTGGTGCTTACGACACCGCCGTCTTCGAGGCGTTTCGCGCGGTTGAGGTTACTGTTCGTCAAGCGTCGGATCTGACCGCCGAGGACGTTGGCGTGTGGTTGATGCGAAGGGCTTTTGACAAGAGACATGGTTCCCTAACGGATGCCAGAGTCCCCGAGGCAGAGCGAGAAGCAACAGCTCACTTGTTCGCCGGTGCGATTGGCCTGTTCAAGAATCCGAGGAGTCACCGACATGCTCCGATAACCGATCCGATCGAAGCGGTCGAATTGATCCTCTTGGCGAGTCATCTCTTGCGGATTGTCGACTCCCGGAGCGCGCCGCCGGATGGGAGCGCCTGAGCGGGCACTCCTCGGACTGTGCGCTACCCTACCAGCTGATCCAGAGGCACGGATGAGCGCCTCGTCGTGACACCGCTGGTCAGCTGGATTGCATACAGCTGCCTCGCCGACTCCGCTTGACGCGAAAACCATATGGGAGTCGGATGCGTTCCCTGCACCGTTTTCGGGACCGGACGGAGCGCGTCAATTCTTTAAGGTCTATCTGACCGCATTCCCTGATCTGCACCTCGATGTCCAGCAGATACTGGCCGCTGGTGACAACCACATGGTGGTTCGCTGGCGCTCTCGCGGAACTCACCTTGGGCCATTACTTCGACAACGCGCACCTGCTCCGTAAATTGGCGTTCTGCCAGGCAGCTGAACCCAAGTCAGCCGATCTGCCAGTGGTTCGCGCGGCCCAGACGCTCGTATCGTCTCGACGTGAGCTGTAGTCGTCCCGCGATCAGAAGTCGTCTGCTAGACTCCCGCCTGGGGTCCCAACCGAGGTGTCCATGCTGAGGCGGATCGGGCTCTCGGGTGCCTGTCCTGGAGCTGCCGAGTGGGCTATGCTGTGCGACCAGAGGAGGAATGGACATGGCGAAAATCAAGAAGGTCGGGCATGTGGTGTTGGGAGTGCGAGACCCCGCGAGGTCGGTCAAGTTCTACACCGAGGTCCTCGGTATGGAGCTGGTCAACGTCCTCGACGAGATGCAGATGGCCTTCTTTTCGTTCGGGGAACGCGACCACGACATCGCCGTGATCAAAGTGCCCGACGAGCAGCCGGTCGGCAGTAGCGGCCTGGCCCACACGGCTCTGGAGATCGAGGGGGGCCAGGAGCAGCTTCGCGAGTTGTACGAGCGGCTCAAGCGCTGCGGTGCCCGCGTTGAGTTCACCACCGATCATGTGCTCACAAAGAGCGTCTATTTCTTCGACCCGGACGGCAACCGCCTGGAGATCTTCTCCCAGGAATTGCCCAGCGCCAGCGCCAAGCAGTACCTACACGAGACGCGGGCCGCCGCGGACGTCATGCGGCCGCTGGATCTCGAGACGGCGACCGCGTAGGAACTGAACGGCCTGCCAATCCCCCAGCTTGCAGGAGGCTCGTCATGACCGGGTACAAGCTGATCTCGGCCGATTCGCACAGCGTAGAGCCCCCCGATTTGTACGACACGCGCATTGAGCCGAAATTCCGCAGCCGTGCGCCCCGCATGGAACGACATCGCACGCGCGTGGGGCGTGAGTACGACGCCTGGTACTTCGAGAGGACTCGGGTTGGCACCGTCGGATCTGTGATGCAGGCCGGTAAGCGGTTCGAAGATCCGTCGTCGATCGACTTTCTCGGCCTCTGGGAAGATGTCAGGAACGGCGCCTA
>QHSQ01000159.1 GCA_003221615.1 Candidatus Rokuibacteriota bacterium
TTCTTCATCGTGAACGATGACTGCCCGCACGTGATCACTACCTCGTCGCCCACGTTGACCTTGAGCGTCTTTCCGACATCGCGCTTCTCGTCGTCGCCGACATTGGTCGTGAGATTCTTGCCGATCTTCACCTCGCGGTTGTCGCCGACCGTCAGCTTCTGATCCTTGCCGACGTTCGTCGTGCAGTTGCTTCCGACCGTCGTCGTCCGGTCCGTCCCGACACTCGTCGTCTGGGTCTTTCCGTAGGTCTCCGTTTGGCTCAGACCAACCGTCTCTGTTTGGGCCGCACCAACCGTCACCGCCTGCGCGCCGCCCACCGTCACCTCCCGGGCGGCGCCAACGTTGATCATCTCGTTGACGCCGACCGTGTGCGTGCGGGTCAGCGCCACCGTGATCATCTCGTTCATGCCGACAGAGCGGGTCCGGTTGCTCCCGACGGTGATGCTCTCGTTCACGCCCACCTGCTCGGTCCGGTTGTTGCCGATCGTGATCTTCTCGTTCACGTTGACCGTCTCGGTCCGGTTGTTCTTCACGGTGACGGTTTCGTCGTGGTCGATGGTCTTCGTCCGGTCGTGCCCGACCCACTTCGTCTCGTCGTTCTCGACCTCGATGTCCTGGTTCTTCTCGGCGTGGAGGAAGACCTGCTCCGAGCCCTTCTTGTCCTCGAAGCGGATCTCGTTGAAGTTGGCCGCACCGCCGCCCTTGCTGGAGCGGCTCTTGATGCCGGTCTGAGTCATGTTGCCGGGCAGCGCGTAGGGCGGCATCTGGTCCGCGTTGTAGACGCGGCCGGTGATGATGGGCTGGTCGGGGTCGCCCTCCAGGAAGTCGACGATGACCTCCTGCCCCATGCGGGGGATCGCGATCCCGCCCCAGTTGCCGCCGGCCCACGGATTGGACACGCGGATCCAGCAGCTCGAGTTCTCGTTCTTCTTGCCGTAGCGGTCCCAGTGGAACTGGACCTTCACGCGCCCGTACTTGTCGCAGTAGATCTCCTCGCCGCCGGGCCCGACGACCACCGCGGTCTGCGGGCCGCCGACCGTCGGCCGGTGCGTGATCCGCGCCGGGCGGAACTGCTGGCGGCTCTGGAGGACCTTCATCGTGCACCGGTAGATCGCGTCCTCTTGCGTGACGGTCTCGTAGGTGTTGTTCTGCAGCTCGTACTCCGCGCTCACGATCAGATAGTCCTTTTCCTGATCCTTGCGCGGCGCGTTGGTGAAGCTGAAGAGCTTGCCGACCGCGATCTCGCGCACGTTGCACTCCGCCTCGGCCAGCTCGAACTGGGAGTGCAGCTCGTCGATGCGGACCCTCGCGTAGTGGTCGCCGTTGTCCGCCTGGACGTAGTCGCCTTGGTAGTCGTAAACCTCGTAGTCCGCGCGCTCGTGCTGCTGGACGTTCTTGGCCTTCACGCCGAGATCGGCCTTGGGCTTGGCGAAGTCGAACGAGCGCATCGCGACGGTGCCCGGCTGGATCCGCTGGTCCTGCCGGAACAGCTGGATGTATTCCTCGTCGCCGTGGAGCGTGCGGCCCGGCAGGTGATAGGCGATGCTCGACTTGCCCGCGAGCTTCTGGTGACCGGAATCGGAGTCGACGAGCTTGAGCGTGTGCTTGCCGTCGCTGTGCTCGAAGTAGTAGTAGATGCCTTCTTCTTCCATGAGACGGCTCACGAAATTGAAGTCGGTCTCCCGATACTGCACGCAGTATTCCCGCTGGGAATACTTCCCGGTGAGGCCATCGTCGAACACCGCCACCGGATGGTCGGCGAAGACCTCCTTGATGATGTCGGGGACCGTCTTTTCCTGGAAGATCTTGCAATCGGCCGTGCGCGTCAGAAACCACAGCCACGCGCTCACGGTCATCCGATATTCGTAGTAGCGGCCGAGCGTTTCGCCCTGGGAAAATCGGGTGACGTAGCCGTTGAAGTAGCGGTAGCCACCCTTCACGAGCTCGAGCTTCACCGTGACGGTCTTGCCGAGCAGCTGGCTCGGCTTGATATCACTCTTGGTCGACAGCGCCGCCAGCTCGAACTCGGAGGCTCGCCCGAGCTCCTCGCGCCCGCGCAACGAGCGAAAGAGCAGGTCCTTCCCCAGCGGGGAAGTGAGCTCGATCATGCGCGCCATCACGGCACTCATGCCAGATCGAAGGAGAAGTCGCCGTTGCGAACCCCCAGGGTGATGGCGCCCAGGGGGCGTCCGGCCACCATGCGGGCGAGATACTCCTCGCTGATCCGCGGCAAGATCGTGTTGGTGAGAATCGCGTCGATCATGCGGCCTCCACTCTCCACCTCGGTACAGCGCGAGACCACCAGCTTCACGACCGCGTCGTCGTAGACGAACGGCACCTTGTGCTGCTCGCCGATACGCCGGGCGATGCGGTCGAGCTGCAGGCGGACGATGTCGCCCAGGATCGTGTCGGGCAGCGGGTAGTACGGGATGACCACGAGACGTCCCAGCAGCGCCGGTGGACGTCCGGATGGGCCTTCTCCACCTCGTCCAGCAGCACAACGCTGTACGGCCGCCGGCGCACGGCTTCTGTCAGCACGCCGCCCCGCTCGTATCCGACGTAGCCCGGCGGAGCGCCCTTGAGCGTGGAGACGGTGTGCGCCTCCTGGAACTCGCTCATGTTGATGGTGATGACGTTTTCCTGGCCCCCGTAGAGCGACTCGGCCAGCGCCAGCGCGGTCTCCGTCTTGCCGACGCCCGACGGACCCACCAGCAAGAACACGCCGATGGGCTTCTCGGGATTGTCCAGTCGCGCCCGCGAGGTCTGGATACGGCGGGCGATCATCTCGAGGCCGTGGCGCTGGCCCACGACGCGCGTGGCGAGCGTGTCGACGAGCTTCAGGACCGCTTCGACCTCGTTCTTGACCATCCGGCCCACGGGAATGCCCGTCCAATCGGACACCACGGCGGCCACGGCCTGACCGTCGACGCTCGGCAGGATCAGCGGCGCGTCGCCCTGCGCCTTCGCGAGGGTCGATTGCAGCTCGCGCAGCTCCGTCAGCCGCGCCTCGCGCGCCGCGGGCTCCTTGGCCTCGGTCTCGTCGCGGAGCTGACGGCGCAGCTCGAGAATCCGATCGACCAGGTTTCGCTCTTCCGTCCAGCGCTGCTCGAGTCCGGCCAGCCGGTCCTTCTCGGTCGCCAGGAGCCCTTCGGCGTCGGTGCGGCGCGAGCCGACCGCGAATCCCGTCGCCTCCTCGCGCCCGATGATGTCGAGCTCGGTCTGGAGCGCCTCGATCCGGCGGCGCGAGTCCTCGACCTCGGGCGGCGTGGCATGCTGGCTCACGGCCACCCGGGCGCACGTGGTGTCGAGCAGGCTCACCGCCTTGTCGGGAAGCTGCCGCGCGGGAATGTAACGATGCGAGAGCTTGACCGCCGCGTCGAGCGCTTCGTCCAGGAGCTGGACGCGGTGGTGCTTCTCGAGCGTCGAGGCGACGCCACGCAGCATCAGCAGCGCCTTCGACTCGGTCGGCTCGAGCACCTGGACCACCTGGAAGCGGCGCGTGAGGGCCGGATCCTTCTCGATGTACTTCTTGTACTCCGCCCACGTCGTGGCGGCGATGGTCCGGAGCGTGCCGCGCGCCAGCGCGGGCTTCAGGAGGTTCGCCGCGTCGCCGGTGCCGGCGGCGCCGCCGGCGCCGATCAGAGTATGCGCTTCGTCGATGAAAAGGATGATCGGCTTGGCCGAAGCCTGCACCTCGTCGATGACGGAGCGCAGCCGGTTCTCGAACTCCCCTTTCATGCTGGCTCCGGCCTGGAGCAGGCCGATGTCGAGCACCCAGAGCTGCACGTCCTTGAGCGACGGCGGCACGTCACCGTTCGCGATTCGCAGCGCGAAGCCCTCGGCGACCGCGGTCTTTCCCACGCCGGCCTCGCCGGTCAGGATCGGGTTGTTCTGGCGCCGGCGCATCAGGATATCGACCACCTGGCGGATCTCCTCGTCGCGGCCGGTGACGGGATCGATGCCGCCCGCCCGCGCCCGCGCCGTCAGATCCGAGGCGAAGCGGCGGAGCGCCTCCTGCTTGCCCATCGCCGCCGGCGGGATGGCGTGGCTCGCCTCGCCCGGCGTCCCCGGCGCGAATCCGTCGCTCGCGACCTGCCCGTCCTCCGGCGAGCCTTTGACGATGCGCGCGAAGTCTTCGGTCAGCGTCTCCACCTTGACCTTCTCGAATTCACCCGAGATTCGCGTCAGCACGTTGCGCAGGCGATCGTTCTTCAGGAGCCCGACCAGGAGATAGCCGCTTCGCACCTGGGATTCGCCGAACAGGAGGGTGGCGTACATCCAGCCCTCCTTGACCGCGTAGGGCAGATGCTCGGAGAAGTCCTCGATGGCCGAAGCTCCGCGGGGCAACCGCTCCAGCATGGTCTGGAAATCGCGCACGAGCCGCGCGGTGTCGACCTCGAAGTGACGCAGGATGCGGTGCAGGTCGGAGTCCGGGAGGTTGACGATCTGGAAGAGCCAGTGCGTGAGGTCGACGTGCGGGTTGCCCCGCAGCTTGCAGAACGTCACGGCTCCCTCGGCAGCCTTGAACATCAGCGGGTTGAGCTTGCCGAACAGGGTCGCACGGCTGATCTCAGCCATTGGTCGTCCTCTCTTACGCCGCCGCCAGAGTCGTCCGAGGCGGCCGCGCTCGCTCCGGTGCCAAAGTCAGATCGTCAGCGTCGGTGGGAGCTCGTCGGGCACCCAGCCACGTCGTCCACCCCAGCTGGCCTTCGCGGCCGAGGCGAATGCCGGGCACCTCGTCGCGCGCCAGCACGAGCTGCACGTCCCAATCGAACTCGAACCCGACGTAATTTCGCACCCAATGCTTGAGCCGTTCCAGGCTCCGGCCACCCGGCAGGAAGTCGCAGAAGCGGTCGAGATCCATCGGGCCCAGCACGGCTCGGAAGCGGCTCTGCACGTCGCGCACGCGCTCACCGATCACGGTGCCCTGGCCGAGCATCCCGCTCAGGCGAGGCGCGCCGCCCAGAACAGTCCGCTGATCACGCGGCAGCTCGAGCCACCCGAGCACGAACTGATCCACGTGCGCCGGGAGCCGAAAGAAGCCTTCCAGGATCGACGCCAGGCCTTCGGCGTTCTTCGGATTCCGCGCGAGATGTCCGACGAAGAACCGCTTGGCGTGATCGGGCACCGCGTCGCGGTTGCGCGTGGCGGGCAAGCCGTGTCCGGCCAGCGACCCCACGTAGACCGTGAACCGGTCCTCGTCCGGCCGGTCCTGGTGCACCGTCGGGCGCGCCTCGGCCCACGCGCGATAGAAGAGAAGCGCCATCCGGTGATGAAACAGATCGAGGAAGCGCACCAGGGTCGCGTCGCCGTTGTGGATGAGCCGCTCGCGCGCGTATTCCGTGATGTGCAGCGGCAGCGGCCCGTTGGCACCGAGGAGGCCGAAGAACCGCTGCTCGAGCCGGGGCGGCTTGCCGTCGCTCGTTTCGCACGCCGACAGGGTCGACGGCGCGAAGGCAACCGAAGCCTCTTGAGACAGGCGCACCGGCTCATCCGCCGGGCGCAGGGCTTTCCCGAGCTTCGGCCGGTCGGCGAAGAGATTTTCGATTCGCCGCAGGGCCTGGAAGAAGTCGAACTTCCAGGGCGCCCCTGCGAGCGCCTCGAACAGCGCTACACGAGCTGGCGCGCGGCCATTCGGGGCGGCCACCGCTTGATCTCCCCTCGTCGTTCGGACACCAGGACGAGCTCGGTGAACGTGTTCATCGAGGCCAGGCGCGCGAAGACCTGCTCGAGCACCGCTCCGAGCAGGAACGCGCTCGCCCCCGCGAACGCGGTTTCGTCCACGGTCATTCGAATCTCGAGCCCCCGACCGAAGACGATCGGCCCGGGCGCCGGCAGCCGGCGCGTGCGTGCGGTCACGGCCACCCGGCGCACGCCCTGCGCCTGGCGTCGCGAGGCGGCGTCGGGCATGTCCGCGTCGACCAGATCCGCGTAGAGCTCGAGGAACTCGCGCAACGCCGTCGCGCCATGCTCCTCGTCGAGGTCCGCGACGGTCAGGTAGTTGAGCGAGAGATGGCTCGTCAGTCGCCACGGGATCTCGCCGTCGACCACCGCCGGCCGGGGCCGGCTGGGTCCGCGCAGGCACCGGATGCCCTCGACGGGCGCCGAGATCGCCAGGCTGAAGTCGCGGTCACTGCCCACCGGCATCAGCAGCGGCAGGTCGCGGTTGGTCACGAGCACGTCCACCGCGAGCTGGCGGAGCGTCCCGGAGTATGGGGTCTCGCGCGTGTCGACGAGCGAGAGCGAGACCTCGCTGCCGATGTAGCTGGTGCGGGCGCCATCGCGGCGCTGGCGCTCGGAGAGGGCTCGCGGCTCGCGGCGCATCGTGAAGTAGCCGTGCGCGGGCTGCGCTCCGTCGGCGTCGACCGACGCGTAGAACGGCCGGAATTCCTGCTCGGCCTCGAGGCCCTCGCTGTATCCAACGACGTGCTCGACGCTGTAGACCTCGAAATCCATCGGCTTGGTGCGGTCGACGACCACGTGGTGCTCGGCCTGCTGGTCGCTGACGTGGATCCGGTCGGCGTGCCGCGAGAACAGGTTGATGGCCGGTGTGCAGTGGAGCGCGAAGGCCGTCTTGTCGACGAGCGCGCCCAGAGCGCCGTCCGACCGCGCCAGCGGGATCGCCAGCTCGATCTCTTCCCCGGCGTGGCGCGCCAGGGCCTTCTTGAGGCCGGCGAGCTCCACGAACCGGAAGCGCTCGGGAAAGGCGAAGTACTCGTGGAGCAGTCGGTAGCCGCTGAACGAGCGCGTCGTATACGGGATCAGCGCCTGCTCCCGGGCGAAGCCGACGGGCTGGATGGCCTCGCGGCCGAGCCATTCGAACCACGGAAGCGGACGCGCGGGCGGGCCGACGAGCACGCCGAGCCCGCTTCCGACGACCAGCTCGTAGAGCTTCAGCGCGACCTCGTCGCCGGCGGCCAGAAACAGACTCAGCCGGTCCATGGCGATCTGCTGGAACGTGTGGGGCGTGGCCGCGCGCAGGCGCAGACGCAGCACCGCCTGCACCGGCTCCGCGAGGGGCAGCGTGTTCAGCGGAAGATCGGGCGCGAACGGGACGTACCGGGCCTCGACGAGCTCGACGGGCCAGAGCGTCAGCTCGTGGGCCGTCCGGAACTGACACGCCGTCACCTCACCGCGCGGAATCTGTCCCCGCAACACGGTGCCCCGCGGCACCGTGAAGCCGGCGGCCAGCGAGCCTTCCGTCATGGAGGGCGTCATCTGGACGATCGCCATGGACGGCGTCGGCGCGAGATAGTGCGGATAGACGCACTCGAGGAGATGCTGGGTGAAGCGCGGAAACTCGGCGTCGAGCTTGAGGCGCACCCGGGCGGAGAGGAAGCTGAACCCTTCCAGGAGCCGCTCGACGTACGGATCGGCCACCTCGGTCGCGTCGAGCGCCAGGCGCGCGGCGATCTTGGGGAACGCCGCGGCGAACTCCGTCCCCATCTCCCGCATGTACGAGAGCTCCTGGCTGTAGTACCGGAGCATCCGCGCGTCCATCAGCGCCCCTCGACCAGTCGGATCTCGCCGCTCTCGAGATCCATGTCGGTCTTGATCAAGAGCTCGACCGGGTACGGTTGAGCCCAGAGCTCGCCCGTGATCTCGAGCGACAGAATGTTGTGGTGCCCCATCGCATCCTTGGCCGGGATCCCGCGCACCGTCAGCGTCTGCGGGAGAATTCTCGGCTCGAAGCGCAAGATGGCGTCCTTCAGGATTTGCTCCACCTCGGCGAACTCGAGGCCCGCCACCGCGTTGCCGGCCAGCGCGGTCAGGCCGTAGTTCAGCGTGGACTGCGCGGCGAGCGGATGAGCCGACAGGTCGACCGTGCTCGCGAGATTCGTCGAATTGAACAGCCAGCTGAGATCCCGCAGCACGGACGCTCGAAGCTGAGCGCGACTGAGCACGCGCTCGTCCCGGCCCTCGACCTTGCGCGTGGGGTCGTGGTCGGTCAGCCGGTCGAGTAGGGCGGGCTGCAGCGCATCCCGCGCGCCGACCTCGACCATCTCACGCCTCCGAGCCTCCGAGCTCGATGCGCCGCACGCTCAGGAGAGCATACTCGCCACCAGGCGTGGCGAACATCCGCTGGCCGCGGCCGTGGAACGTGTCGGGCGTCACCTCATCCCACTCGGTCTTCCGACCCAGGCGAATGAGGCCGTCCCCGTCCGCCTCCGAGCCCGGATAGCGAGCCGGAATGAGGGCCGCGGTCTCGCCGCCATTGGCGAGACCGAGCTGGGCGGGCATCCACACGACGTCGCGCAAATCCGACGGCGCTTCGAGCACGATAGACCGCAGGCGCTCGAATGGCACCCAATAGTAGCGACCGTCGATCACCGCCTCGCACACCGGCCCCAGGCGCGAGTCGGCGTCGGCGATCCAGTCGAACGTCTCACCGTCGATGCGGCCCGCCACCGCGTGGGCCTTCTCGAGGGCCTCCGCCCGCAACGCAGCGGCCGCGGCGCCGCGGCCGTGCGCTGCCTCGGACAGACCCTGAAGAAGGAGGGCCACCCAGGGCAGTGGCTCACCCAAAATCAGAGGCGTCTTGGCGCCGGCGAATACCTCACCGCGAAGCAGCTCGCAGGCGATGGCCGTGCCGTACACGTGAACCAGAGGGAGCGATCCTGGGTTGAGCTCGCCCAGGACCTTGAGCTGCGCGCGCGCGCGATCCCAGTCTCCGAGCACACACAGGAGCTGGAAGAGGAACACGCGGTAGTCCGCGTTGTCGGGGGCCTTGCGAACGTGGTTCTGCAGCTCGGCCAGGGCCTCCTCGACACGCCCCTCGCGCAGACTCTGCTCAGCCAGCATCGGTGAATTCCGTCGCCCGCCTAGATCTTCTTGTTGGCGGCGATGTCCCAGCCCATCTTCGGCTTGGCCGCGGCCCCACCCTTGGCGTCCTGCGCGGCGTAGTCGACTTTGACCCGCGCGAAGTTCAGGGTCACGTTCTCGGTCAGGCGATCCTCACCGCCCGACCCACCGTTCGAGACCGAGCTGACGATGACGTCTTCCATCGTGAGGATGATGTATTCGAGCGGGTTTTCACCTGCCTTGCGCACGACCAGCTTCGCGTCCTTCAGATGCTTGCCGTTGCAGCACGACAGATACAGGTCCGGCGACGCCACGTCGATGTACTTCGTGAACGACAGGTCGTTCACGTTGACTTTGCCGGCTCCAGCGCCGCCACCCATGTGAGCTGAGCCCGACTGCGACATGCCCCAGCTCCACGACAGTACGTCGATCTCTTCCTTGTGCTTGTCGTCGGCCGACTCGCCCTTGATCCCGTCAATCTTGATGAACATGTCAACGGCCATGATCGTCTCCTCTTCCCACTCGCACCGCGTTCTCCGCTAATGAATCGTGGCTCGCCCGAATCAGAACATCACTTCCCGCCCTTGGCCGACGGCAGCTTGGACACCAGCCGCAGAGACACCGTCAGGCCCTCCAGCTGATAGTGCGGCCGGAGATAGAACTTCGAGCTGTAATACCCCGGGTTGCCTTCCACCTCTTCGACCGTGACCTCGGCCGCCGACAACGGATACTTGGCCTTGGTCTCCTCGCCGGCCGACGCGGGATTGCTGAGGACATACTGCGAGATCCACTTGTTCAGCCACGCCTCCATCTCGTTCCGCTCCTTGAAGGAGCCGATCTTGTCGCGCACGATGCACTTCAAATAGTGCGCGAACCGGCACGCCGCGAAGAGGTACGGCAGCCGGGCCGAGAGGTTCGCGTTGGCGGTGGCGTCCGGATCGGTGTACTCGAACGGCTTCTGCAGCGACTGGGCACCGATGAACGCCGCGACGTCGGTGTTCTTGCGATGGAGCAAGGGCATGAAGCCATTCTTGGCCAGCTCGGCCTCGCGCCGATCGCTGATGGCGATCTCGGTCGGGCACTTCATGTCCACGCCGCCGTCGTCGGTCGGGAAGGTATGGACCGGGAGGCCTTCCAACGACCCGCCGGACTCCACGCCGCGGATGCGCGAGCACCAGCCGTAGAGCTTGAACGACCGCGTGATGTTCACGCCCATCGCGTAGGCCGAGTTCACCCAGGCGAACTTGTCGTGGCGGGCGCCTTCCGTGTCTTCCTGGAAGTCGAACTCCTCCACCGGGTTCGCCTTGCCGTAGGGATACCGGCCCAGGAACCGCGGCATCGCCAGCCCGACATAGCGCGAATCTTCGGACTCGCGCAGCGAGCGCCAGGGCGCGTACTCCGCCGTCGTGAAGATCTTGGTGAGGTCGCGCGGGTTGGCCAGCTCCTGCCAGCTCTCCATCTGCATGACGGAGGGCGAGACGCCCGCGATGAACGGACAGTGCGCCGCCGCGGCGACCTGCGCCATCTGACCGACCAGCTCGACGTCCGGCGGCGTATGGTCGAAGTAGTAGTCGCCGACCAGGCAGCCGAAGGGCTCGCCGCCGAACTGCCCGTACTCCGCCTCGTAGAGCTTCTTGAAGAGCGGGCTCTGGTCCCAGGCCACGCCCTTGAAGCGCTTGAGGGTCCGACCCAGGTCCGCCTTGGAGATGTTCAGCACGCGGATCTTCAACATCTCGTCGGTCTCGGTGTTCGTCACCAGGTAGTTGAGGCCACGCCAGGCGCTCTCGACTTCCTGGAACGCCTTGTGGTGCATTATTAGATTTACCTGCTCGCTGAGCTTCTGATCGAGCGCGGCGATCATGGCCTCGATCGTGCCGATCGTGTCCGACGAGATCAGCGTCGTCTGCCCGAGCGCCTGCTCGGCCAGGGTCCGCACCGCCGTCTCGACCGCTTCCTTGGCGGCGTCCGACCGCGGCTTGAACTCCTTGTTGAGGAGCCCCTGAAGATCAGAAGCCTCGAATCCTGCGCCCTGCCCCTCGGCCTGTTGCTGAGTCGCCATAGTGTGTCCTCGCTAATAGTGGGTTAGGACTTGGGAGCGTCCGCCGCAGCCTCGTCCGGCTTCGGCGTGGCCGCCACGGCCTTGAGCAACGCCGGATCCTGCAGCAGCTTTCGAATCAGCTGCTCGGCGCCGCTCTTCCCGTCCATATAGGTCACCAGGCTCGCCAGCTGCTGCCTCGCCTCGAGGAGCTTGCTCAGCGCGTCGACCTTGCGGGCGACCGCCGCGGGCGAGAAGTCGTCCATGCTCTCGAACGTGAGATCGATCATTAAATTTCCGTCGCCGGTCAGCGTGTTCGGCACCTGGAAGGCCGCCCGCGGCTTCATCGCCTTGAGCCGCTGGTCGAAGTTGTCGATGTCGATATCGAGGAACTTCCGATCGGCCACGTCGGGCAGCGGCTCCGTCGGGTTGCCCGACAGGTTCGCCATCACGCCCATCACGAACGGAAGCTGGATCTTCTTCTCCGACCCGTAGAGCTCCACGTCGTATTCGATCTGGACCCTCGGCGCTCGGTTCCTGGCAATGAACTTTTGGCTGCTGGCTCGTGCCATGTCGATCCTCCTCTACGTCTTGTCGACGTCGCCGGCCAGCTTCTCGAGCTGCGAGAGGCTGTCGGGCATCAGATCCCTGACGATTTCCAAGAAGCTCTTCTTGATCAACCGCTGCGCGCGCCGGATGAAGAGCGGCGCGGGATTGCTGGGCTCGTGTCGCTCGAGGTAGCTGCAGACCAGCTCGAGCATCCGCACCGCATCGTCGCGGCTGCGGATCTCGCCGGTCATCGCCGGCCGAGCTCCGTGACCCGATTCCGCCTGGCCTTCCCTTTCCGCCTCGGCCCTCACCCCGAGCGCGGTGTCGCAGGCGCCCAGGAGGCACTCGAGCGGCTGAATCAGCGGCGTGAAGTCGAGCGCTCGGGCGGCGCCCACGCGCTCGGAGATGAACGCCTGGACCGCGCCCGCACGATCGTGCGCTTCCCGCACGGCCGACGGCACCGACCGGTCGCTCGCGAACGCGGCGGCGATTTGCGCGTGGATCTGGCCGATCGGCCTCAACGTCGTGGGATCCGCCGTCGGCGGAGGGGCGAGCCGGCCCAGGGCGACTTCGACGTCGCGCGCGCGCAGCTGCCCTTGCTCGCGGGAGCTCACGAGGTACGTGCCGCGCAGGTCCTTGACGATCACCTCGGGATCGACGAGGGGCGCCAGGGCGTTCAGCCGCTCGGTCGGATCGTCTCCGCGGTCGGCCTCGAGCACGGGATGGATGCCCTCCCAGTACCGCTCGAGCAACCCGTGGATCAGGCCGAGGCCGGTGGCGAGTCCGGGAATGCCTTCGGTACAAGCGAGCGCCCGGGTCAGGTGGACCGCGACTCGAAGGTCCTTGCTCCGGTTGAGGATCGCCTGCGCACGGTCGATGACCTTCGGCCAGTTCGGCTCTTCGGCCGGCTTGACGGCGTCACCGGTGCGCTGCTCGGGCTTGCCGCGGGCCGCTTCCTCGAGCTCGAAGAACGACAGATCGTGCTCGAGATTGGGGCCGCAAGGAGGGGCTTCCCTGGTCTCCGCGAGCACCGTACCAACGTCGAGCATCAGCGCTCCCAAATGAATGAGATCAACTGCATTTTCACTCGACCGCTTCGCCTTCTACGCCGACCCGAGGCGTCTCGGAATGCAGATCCCGGGCCAGGACAGCCAGGCGCCCAGAGGCCCGCAATTCAGCCGCCAAGAAAATGCACTGAACCTATGCTCTCGACGCATATCTGTCAATGGCGAAATGTGCTTGGGCGGCCCTGCGGGCATCCCGGACGAATGCGTTTTCGAGACCGTCAGGGACGCGCGGTTGTTCCGGAAGTCATTCAATCTATGCAATAAAACGGCAAGCCTATGAAAGCGGGGACCACTCGACCGTCGCTGACATGGACCGCGGGCGACCGCCGCGGCCTGGCGGTTCGGATTCGGGAACGGTGGATCGCTACGACGAGCCGGGGCTCCGGCCTGCGCCGTTCGACCAGGCTGGGGTGGTCAGTCGTCTGTTCAACTTTCGGGCGGTTCACCACCCGGCTCGGGCTGTATGCCCGTTGGGCGGCGATTCAGGACGCGGGGTAGCAGGTCGGCCGGGGATCACGAGGCGCTGCCGACACTGATGCGTTCGAATTCCCAGGCCGCAAAGCACCGCACATGCAGGTGGTGCTTGTCCATTGGGTGTTCAGCGCCGTCACTCTCGAACTGAAGCTCAAATCCCGTCTGGTCGCGGCTCACGGGTTCACCGCACACCGCGCAGGATGCGCTCACCCCCGGTCCGCCCCACATGCGGTCCGACCGTCGCGACGGCAGCCTCCCGCTGCGGATCGCGTCTCGGGCTTTTTCGCGAAGGATGGGTTCGTCAGGAATTGTCGGGGCTCCCAGTCTCACGGACACCGATCTGAGCCAGATGCCACAAGGCCCGACGCCAGAGTGCGTCACTGGGAGCCCGATGGAAGGCGATCCAGCGTACCCCGCATCGGAAGGTCGCGCTACCGGTCGGCGTCCGTGAACGGGAACCCGGAACCATTTTCGCGTGTTCAAGAGTTGCCGATCCTCGAGACGATCTGTTGACTCTGCGCGATGGGCTCCCCGCAGCCATCGCAGACCTGCCCGTCACCGGGAACGACCCGGATATCGACTGCTCGGGTTCGTGGCAGGCGGCCCTCGTGCAGCTTTTGCCGGACTCGCTGGCGAGCGCGGCCTGAAAAGAAGCCCGCCGGGGGCACCGTCGCCGACTCGGGCCCTGCCGATGGAGATCTAGTGAGCGGCATCTGGGTGGACATCGCCTCTGACCCGAGCGCACACGACAGACAGGCGCTGCGCGAGGCACTCTTTGCATACAACCGCTCGCAGGCCGGCGATCAGCACTCCCAGGAGCTGACGATCTGGCTGCGCGACGACCAGCAACAGATCGTGGGTGGGGTGATCGGGAGTACGTACTGGGGATGGCTTCTAGTCGAGTTCCTGTGGGTCGACGAAAGGATTCGGGGCCGCGGTTACGGCCGGTTGCTCCTCACGACCGCCGAGGCTGAGGCCGTGCGGCGAGGCTGCCGCCACGCTCGCCTCGAGACGTTTAGCTTCCAGGCGCCGGCATTCTACGAGAAGCTTGGCTATGTCGCGTTCGGCGTCCTCGACGATTTCCCCGGCCGGCACCGACGCAGCTCTTTGAAAAAGGACTTCCCGCCGGTCTCAACCGAAGGAGGTCCGGCCCGACCGTCGAATTCCGGCTGAAGAAGAAGATCGGCGGCATCAGGTGATTCCCCGATGCGGACTTCAGGGAAAGACACTACTCTTTCCCTGGCGCCACTCGGCCTACTAGGGGGATAGCTTACTGATGCACGACAACACCTTTCGCGAGAAGGCCCTCGAAGCGATCAAGAATGGGAAGCTGCCGACGCGAAGTCCTGACCGCATCATGGGGGGTCCCGGATGCGGTGAGGCGTGCGTGGTCTGTGGCAAAACAGTGCGACGCAGTCAGATAGAGCTCGAGGCTGAGTTCAGGGCCGAAAGCGAAACACCCGCAGCTTCGCGAGGACTCGAAGCCGAATTGCACAAGTACCATCTCCACCCCCGTTGCTTCATGGCGTGGGAGTTCGAGCTGCTCGGAGGCGTCCTCGCGTGACGCGACGCCCTAACGCGTCTGCTGGTTGGCCTTACCTCCTCTTCGGCCCGCATGGGTCCACGGTGTGTCGCGGCGGAACCACCGACTACAGGGCTTCTCGTGAAGAAATTCGGGAATCTCCTTCTGGTCTTGGAAACACTTCGCCTGCAATATGGTAGTAGGTATGAGGGCCTGCACTCGCAAGGTCCGAGAAGATCGTGCGCGAATCCGTCAAGGCCGGTGATGGGGGACTTTCTCTTCATCGTGTCGCGTACCAAGCCCCAACGATACCTGCGTCTCAAGCACGCGTTCGCGGACCAGACCGAGGATGTGGTTCTCGACCGGCGCACGGGCGAACGGCGCCAAAGCCTGAGGCCGCCGCCGGCCGAAAGACGCCACGTTGACCGGCGCCGCCGCGACATATCGCGAGAACTCGATGTATCGGGCTGGACCTTGGTGAGGCGTGCGGTGAAGTAGTTCGTCCCCTCGTGCGCACCCCGATTTCGCACCTTTAGACGCACTTCGCTCCTCGAGCAACCACCCCTGTAAAACGGCAGTTTGCCTCGCCACAAGAACCACCAGCTATTGGGGCTTATCGGCCGACGAATTCGGGGAATTCCCTGTCTTGTTAGCAAATGCCTCCTCTGGCATACCACTGCTATGGGCGCGTGTATTGGCCAGGTTCAAGAGGATTGTGATCGCCGGCCGATGGGTCGCCGACGGTTCGGCTTGTCCGCCTTCCGCCTTTCTGGTCGTGGAGTCTTCTGACCACTCAGCTTCCCACCCCGGCGCAAGACCCTAGGGTCGTTGCACCGAGCTTCCGTTCTTGAGTGAATCACGGGTTTTGAGAAAGACCGCGGCTGGAATTCGTCGGAGGCGATCATGGCAGACTTGGTCTTCGTCGTGTCGCGCACCGAACCCAAACAATACTTCTATCTCAAGCACGTTTTCGCGGACGAGAGCCGGGATGTGGTTCTCGACCGTCGCCGAGGCGAACGGCGCCGGGGGAGCTTCACTCCGCCGCGCGCCGAAAGACGGCACATCGACCGGCGCCAGCGCGACATCACGATGGAACTCCAGTCAACGGGTTGGTCCTTGGTCAGGCGCCCGACGACCTACACAGTCCCGCCGATAACCTCCCATAGTCCCGCGAGGTCGGCCCGCCAAAAGGTTTCTCGTTGAACCACCCCGCGCGCCTCGGCGGCGAGTGGCGCGAGAACGAGGCTGACAGCGAGAGCGACCGCGAGCCCGATCACCAGTACTGCGCTCGCCAAGAATGCCTCGCCACTGCGTTGACAATCCCAAAGTGGACGCGGATGATGTCGCCTCGATGGTCTAAGGCGGTCGCATCGGGATCGTGGTGCGATGGGCGCAGGCACCCCAGGATTTTGAGAGGTGAAGACTTTGATGGATCTGGACGTTGTTCGCTTCGTCATCCGGCGCAGACTTGAGGGCGGTCTACTACCACATGGCAGAATGACGAAAGTGCAGGACACGCCGGGCGGCGGACAAATGTGCGACGCCTGCGGCGCAAACATTACGACAGATCAGATCGCGATGGTGGGCACTACCTTAGAGGGTGGCAGGAGGATCCGTCATTTCCACGCCCTCTGCTTCCGGATCTGGGATAACGAGAGGCTCCTACTGGACAGGCGATCGGCATAAGCTTCTCGTCGCGTGCAGCTCGTCGCACGATTCTTAGACTGTACACGAGCGCCACACCTTCCAACGGTGATTAGGAGGGATTTGGGGGGTCTGAGGTGCTCGCGCCCCGGGGCTGAAGAGCGCGAGAACCCTCAGAAGTGGCGGCGATTTCAGTGGTGACCCCGGCGGGATTCGAACCCGCGATCTCGACCTTGAAAGGGTCGCGTCCTGGGCCAGGCTAGACGACGGGGTCAGCGACCGTCAGTATACCCGAGCTACGGCTGCACCCTCAGATTCGGGTGTCGCAGCCAGAAGTAGCCGCCCATCGCCGTTGCCGCGAGCAAGTTGGCGACGAGGATCGCGGGCCACGCGAGCGCTTGTAGCACGGGGGCGGCGAGCAGCATCGCAGCCGCGATGAACCCGAACTCGAAGAACACGAAGAGCATCAGGATGCCGAAGCCCACGTTGGACTGTTGCTCGGCGAACGCCAGAAGGCGCGCGACGATGCCGCCGATCACGATGAACGCGAGGCCGTGGACCCAGGTGAACATGAGCACCATCTCGAAATTCGGCACCGCGTCGAGCCACGGCGCGGCGCCGCGATGGAAGAGCGCGGCGCCGAGGACCGTCGGCGTGTAGAGCGGGCGGCCCTGGATCGAGTCGATGATCAGGAACCAGATGGCCACGGTCGCGGCGCCGACGAGGCCGGCGATCAGGCCCTCCTGGTAGAGCCTCGTGACGTCGCGCGAAGCTTGAGAAGACTCCTCGGTGTGAGAAGCACGCTCGGTGGTCGCGCCGGTCTGAGTGGTCATCACCCTCCCCTTTCTGGGTGGCGAACCGACCCGTTCGACGGATGACCGATTATACCGCCGAGCGTCTATCTCCCGTGCGCGTCACGGCGCATCGCGTCCGAACGCGAAGCGGAAGCTGTTGATGCCGACACGGTAGCCGGTCGCACCGGGGACGATCGGCACCCGGGCCTTGAAGGGAGCGCTCCCGCGCGCCGGCACCATACCCACGTACGGAATGCCCTGCGCGAGCACCTTGCCCGACTGATCGACTGCCGCCGCGTTGACGTAGACGTCGATCACGTCGACGGTGCCATCGTTGTAGACGCGGCCGGACAGCTCGGCCGTAGGCGGGGTCGCCTTGTCGACGGTGTGCACGACGCGGAGATTTGACGGAGTCTGCGCCGGCGCCGACGCCGCAATGGCGGCGACGACGATCGAGCAGAGTAGAATGCGGCGCCACGCTGCGCTCGACACGATACGCGACATCTTACGCCAGGCTGTCCCCTTCCGGCGCGGGCGATCGCGCCCGACGCATGATAGCGCAGGAAGCGCTGAGAGCGCCGTGGTACGCTTGGCCCCGATCAGTCGGAGCCGTCCCGCGGGGAGAACACAATGAGCAATGGAGAGCCGGAAATCCTGATGCCGTCTGGCGAGCGGGCCACCGGTGAGTTCGTGTCTCAGCCGGCTAAGCTCCTGCGAATCGCCGCGATGATCCGCGAGCTCCTCGAAGAGGTGCGAAAGTCTTCCCCGGACGAGGCGGGACGTAAGCGGCTGCGGTCGATCTACGACAAGGCGCTCGCCACGCTGAAGGAGGGCCTGTCGGAGGATCTACAGAAGGAACTCGAGACGCTCACCTTGCCGCTCGAGAGCAGCTCGACCGAGTCAGAGATCCGCCTCGCGCAGGCTCAGCTGGTCGGGTGGCTCGAGGGATTGTTCCACGGCATCCAGGCAGCGCTCTGGGCACAGCACGCGCAAGCGCGCGCCCAGTTCGATGAGATGCGCCGTCGCGGTCTTCCCTCCGGCCCCTCCGAAGGCGGCGAAGAGCGACGAGAGCCCGGCCAGTATCTGTAGTTCCTACCGCTCTCGGCGCGGTCTCCAGTGGTCAGCCATCCTCCACCAGGGAGTTGACGCCATGAAGGCCGTGGCCGTCACGCTGGCCCTCGTGCTAGCTGGATGTGCGCATGCTGCGGGCGTGCGATACACATTCACGCCGTGCAACCCGGGTTTCCAGGACACCGTCAGGGCGTGCCTCTATGAGGCAGGAATCGGCGGGCCTGTTGTCGCCTACGACTTCTACGCGGATTCGGGGATCATTGAGAAGCATTGGAAGCAGCAATACGAAAGCTGCATGTTTCGTCGCGGCTACCATCAGATTGACGGCGCCACGACGTGGCACCCCAGGGAGCGGTTCAACGGCGCTACAGGATGGCCGTGGCCCAATGACCCACCCAAAAGCGCATGGGTTTGGGTGAGGACTGCGGGTACCGGGGACCGGCACTACTACGACGCGGTATGTGAGCCATGAAGCCGCAAGGCGCACGTGGCTTCGATGAACGAGCTACCGCTCCCGCAGTGTCGCCAACATCTGGAACAGCGTCCCGAGCACGATCGCGAAGAGCCCAATCCACCCGAAGACGCTAAAGAGGTCGTCGATCTTCTTCACCTGGACGTCGATGTTCGACGTAGTCCAGGTCACGGCCTTGCCGCCGGCGGCGACGTGGAAGGGCATTCCGAATAAGAACAGGAGCACGACACCGAACAGGTTCAGGAGCAAGCCGAAGATGTTCAACACGCTTTGCTCATGCCGTCTGCGTCGGCTTCGTCCTTCGCGCCCGCCCCGCCTTGCGGTCCAGGCTCATTTCGACGCAGCCACAACGGCAGCCTCCACAGCAGCGGCGTCGGAACCCAGGCGCATGGCGCGACACCAGTCGCGCAATGTCATGAAGTCGTAGTGCCCAAGATGCCCCACGTGTTTGCCGCCGTCTATCAAAGTCTTGTCGTCTCTGGCTTTCTCGAGCGCGGAGACGATGTTCTGGGGAAGCTTCGGCAGCGACTTTGTCGCCGGCGTCGGACTGGTCGTCTCGATGTCGTCGCGTGTCAGAATGCGGGCCAGAGCCTCGCCGAGTATGAACTCGCTGGCTTGTTCGGGCAGGCTCGACACGCGGTCAAGAATTCGCTTTATCGTGCCGATCGGCAGCGTCACGACCACGGCGCCCTAGCCTTTCGTCCCCTTCTTCCGCTTCGCCTCGCGCGCCGCGACGGCTCGCCTCGCGTGCGCAGTGCGCTCCTTGGCCGAGACGTTGGCCCATCGCGCAACCCCGCCCTTGGGACCGCCCTTCTTGCCGCCGATCCGACCGAGCCGCTGAAACTCGGCAAGGACCGCTGGATCGAGCTTCCGTCTAGGGCTCATCGTCGCCTCGAATGTAGCACGAGGTCTATTGACTTGATATCAAGAAGGGCCTTCTTGATAGGGCCCTCGGCCACAGCGCGCCGCCCTGCGCCCAGACCGTGCGCGCGTTCGGTTCCACGCGGATGCCCTTCATGAGGGACAGATCGACGCGGCGTTTCGTGGTGCGAGCGGCACCAGCGTGCTGCGCACAGCGGTCAGCCAGGTGACCGACCACTCGCTGCCGGCTTGCCAGTTCGCTTAGGACGCAATAGATGGCGCGTGTACAGCAGATAAGGGATTCCGTAGGGCGAAGCGAGGCTCCTGAGATGATATCGCCATGCCGCCCGATAGCAGCCGTCCTGTCTTTCAGTGTCCGACAGACAGTGAAGGCTTGCCGCATACTTCCGCCGGAGGCGCCTCTTGATATACGCGGGCGGATTCAGCTTGAGCATTTCGCGGATCGCCTCCGGTTCAGCGGCCCGGTATCCCTTCGTCGCCGACAGAGATTCCGGTGTGCCTTGGTACCATCGATAGGTTGGTACATCGAGAAATTTTAGTGTTTTTGTCAATGCAAGTTTCAAGGCCATATAAGTCAGTTCCATAGCAGGAGGGCCTTGGAGGTCGTTCGATGAGATCCGGTCACTGCGGAATAGGGCGCCCGCATTGTGCAGCCAGGAAAAATCCATGAGACTGCGCAACGGGTCGCGCTGCAAGCTCGGCACATCGGCGAGTTGAACAACGTCCTGGCCGCTTTCGTGTCGATATCCATTGGTAATCAGTACGTCAACCGACGGATCCCTCGCGATGGCGCCGAGCTGCTGTTGGGCGGCGCCCGGTAAATACTCATCGTCGTCATCCAGAAATGCAAAGAATTCCGTGTCTACGGCCTTGCGCCCTGCGAGTCTCGCCTCAGTGTGGCTATGCCTATCGAGATAGATGAAACGAATGTCCTGGCGTTGCTTCAGGGACTCGAGGACCTCGGGCAGGTAACGAGTACCGTTGGCGACGACGATGGGAACGATCACGTGATGCTGCTGCTCTTGAAGGCTGCGCAAGGCGCGCCCTAGCAGGGGGGCACGTTCAAGAGACACAGTGGTCGGAACAATCACAGAGACGGAGCGTTTCATGCCCGATTAGTCTCCCGACCGGCTCGGCTCACAGCTCAGTCGCCGGCACTATAGCCCGGCCACGGCTGTCGGCCTCCTGGAAGTCGGGACTACGGATCGCGGCGCGTCGCGGTCAGTCATCGACGAATAGGCGGCGTCAGGCCGCACTCGGAGATCTTCGCAAGCAGCGTCTTATAGCTGACCTTGAGGGTCCGGGACGCCTCGGCTCGATTCCACCCCACGCGTTCGAGGACCTCCGCGAGGGCATGACGCTCGGCCTCGCGCGCGCCACGGCGCGCGATCTCCCGCAGGCCCTCGGTGACGACCGGAGCGGGCCGCGGCGCCGCGGCGTGACCGTTTCGGCCTCGGACGACCTGGGTCTCGAACGCCCGCTCGCCGTCCGGGAGCACCACCATGCGTCGAATGACGTTCTCCAGCTCCCGGACATTTCCTGACCACGAGTGCGCGGTGAGGCGGGCGATCGTTTCAGGCGAGAGCTGCTTCTGCCGCCCATACTGCTCGTTGAACTTGGCCAGGAACAACGACGCCAGCCCGGGAATCTCTTCCCGCCGCTCGCGCAGCGGGGGCACCCAGATCTCCACCACGTTGAGCCGGTAGTAGAGATCCTCCCGGAACTCCCCGCGCGCCATCGCCTCCTCGAGGTTCCGGTTGGTGGCGGCGATCACGCGGATGTCGACGTCGATCACTCCGTGGCCCCCGACGCGCGAGAATCGGAAGTCCTGCAGTACGTGGAGGAGCTTGGCCTGCAGGGCGAGCGGCAGTTCCGCGATCTCGTCCAGGTAGATCGTGCCCTTGTTCGCGAACTCGAACTGGCCGGGCTTGCGGCGGTGGGCGCCGGTGAATGCCCCCTTTTCGTGGCCGAAGAGCTCGGACTCCATCAGCCCCTGGGGAATCGCGGCACAGTTGACCTTGACGAATGGCCCCTGGGGGCGGGCAGACCGGGCATGGATGGCCCGGGCGATGCGGTCTTTGCCCACCCCGCTTTCGCCGCGGAGCAAGACCGTCGCATCCGTGTCCGCGATGTTCTCGATGACCGTGAAGATGGCCCGCATCCTCGGGCTTCCGTCGTGAAGTGGGACGTCACTCCCGAGATCAGACTCTGGGATGGGGCTCACCAGCTCCTCGTACGAGAGAGACGGTCTCGATACTCATTCGCGGGTCGATCAATATGTACTGGGGGTCCCGAAGCGAACAATCCGGGTAATCCCCTGAATCACGCGGTGGGAAATCCCTGAGAGATGCCTCGTGGAGACCAGAGCGTGGTAGCAGTCTGGTAGCACGCTGTGCTCGATCAACGGGGTCGACTCTTGATGGCCGCGCTGGGCTTCGCCGGGCTTCCCGTGAGCGATCGGGCCCACGCTCCCTCTCGGCCCATGCGCTTGATGATGTGGGCGAGGAGCTGGGCACGGCTCCTCACCTTGAAATGGCGATAGAGCGCCGTCACGTACTGATGGGTCGTCGCCGGGCTGAGGCCAAGGCGTGCCGCAACCTGCTTCTCACTGTCGCCCTCGAGCAGACAGGCGAGTGTTTGCCGCAGGCGTGGCGACAGTTTCTCCGGCCCCGGCTCCATGCAGCTGACAAGCGATCGGCCGATCAGCCCGCCGAGCTCCTCGTGGAAGAAGTTGAGCAACTGCTGCTCGCGCCCAGTGAAATCCCGCTCGCCGATTGCCCGGTACACACCGATTCCGCTGATGGCACCGGCGTCCGAGACCTGAGAAATCGACGTCAACTGATGGTCGACCCCTACTACTTTTCGATGCTCGTTGTAGCTCACCGAGCGATACCACTCGGCATCTGGAACGAGCTGACGCCGCGTGCGCGTGACGAGTGCACCGTTCGTATGCTGAAGCGCCCGAAAGATGGGGTCGACCACCGTGCCGTTTTCGCGAATGTAGGCCATCAATCGCTCGTGGCCCCGCGGGTCGAGACCAGCATCGAAGGTTGAAACGGGGTTGATGGGGCCGGCCGGTCGAACCCATAGGCCCTCGCCCGCGGTAGCCGCCGGGGCACCGATCAACCGGCGAAGCCCTTCGGCCATCCGTCGCTCCCAGAGCGCCGGATCGTTCCCCAGGTCACGACATTCCCCGATCAACCGGTAGGCATCGCGGACATCCTGGATCCGTAACAGATCTGACTTGCTCATTTGCCCGCTTACTTCAGTTCCTCTATTTAGAGGAATTGCCTGTGGTCGAGCGGCACAGCTAGATTTCTGTGTAGCTGTTTATAGCGCGTCACGAACGATAGTGCCGGTGGACGTCGATGGTCAAGGCGAATGTCGCGGAATGGCGGTCATACCTGAAGGAAAGGAAAGGAGGTGAGGCGATGAAGCGGCTCATCCTGATGCTATACGGCGTCACAGCTGTGGTGGCGATCCTGTACCCCGCGCTGAGCGAGGCGAGAATCGCGGCCAACCACAACGAGACTCTGGTCCGGGACCCGAGGTAGCGGACGTGCCGCTCGGCGGAGCTTGGGTGGTAGGCAACGGTGATCCAGGAGGTGGCGGCTCGCGAGTCCATCGCCAAAGCACTTCTGCGGACCGCCGGAGATCGCTCCTCCACCCCCGCCGCGCGGTTGCCCGATTCGTCACGCGTGTCGTTGACCACCTGGCGCGGTCGGCCCAGGCCCGGGGAGACTATCGACGCGCCGAGCATCTCTTCCAGCGTGCGCTCAAGCTCGTGGAATGCGTGCTCGGGCCCAGCGATATCGAAGTGGCTACCGTGCTCAATAATCTCGGCGTCTTGTACAAGGAACTGGGGCGATTCGACGAAGCCGAGAGCGTCTATCAGCGCGCAATGGCTCTTGTCCTTGCCGCCCGAGGTGAAGCCTCCCGCGAAGTGGCCACGCTGTACCACAACCTCGGAGGCCTTGAGCATGCGCGCCGCCGCTACGCCAAGGGCGAGCCTCACGCGCGGCGAGGGCTGGAGATCCGCGAGCGCCTCCTCGGGCCGGATCATCCAGACGTGGCGGCCGACGCGGCAGCGCTGGCCGCGATCCTGGACGGTCAGGGCAAGCGCGAGGAGGCCGAGGTGCTTATCCGACGGGCCCTCGCGGTGTTCGAGAGCGTCTTCGGGTCGCAGTACTATGAGGTCGTCGTAAACTTAAACAATCTTGCGGCGCTTCACCACGCCCGTGGCGACGTGCACGAGGCCGAGCAGTTGTACCGGCGGACCCTCGTTCTCAAAGAGAACCTGCTCGGTGCGGACCATCCCGACGTTGCGGTGACGGTGAACAACCTAGCCGTTCTCTACAAGAATCAAGGACGATACGCCGAGGCCGAGCGACTCTACCGGCGGGCGCTGACGATCTTCGAGCGATCCCTTGGAGCGAACCACCCGAAGGTGTTTGTTTGCCGGGAAAACTATGTAGAGTCGGTACGGGCTCAGCACGAAGGAGGTTGACCAGCTTCGACGGCTGAAGGCGAAGGGGAAGTGCGGGCTTGTCTTCGGCTCTCGCAACTGGAACCACTACCGCACGGCCTGGGAATCCGCTGTTGAGCGGGCGAAGCTCGGTGACTTCCGGTTCCACGACCTCCGGCATACCTAGGCCTCATGGCTGACCCAGCGGGGTCGGACTCTGAAGGAGGTCCAGACTTCTCCGGCCTGTTCGGCCAGGCCCGATGCTCAACGCCGATGATCCACCGCAAATCTGAAGCCCGGCCGTAGGTGTCCATCTACAACGCCTGTAGGAACTTCAGCAATGCGTCCACCTCTTCGGGCCGCAGTTTGAGGAACGCATCCACGCTAGGCTGTGCCTGCCCCGCATGCTGCACGATCGCCGATGTTAACGACAGCGCGCGGCCGTCGTGCAAGAACGTCGTCTTGAAGCGCAGGCCCATCAACGGCGCGGTGCGGAACTCCTCGGGCTTGGCGATACCCCTGCACAAATCTGCCAGCGCCGGCCCGAGAGCATGCAACAGCAGGTCCGAGTACAGGGGAATCTCTTTATGCGCGAGCGCCTTCACCGAACTCGGACCCGTCTTCATACTCGGCGTATGGCAGTCCGCGCAGCCGATCCGTTGAAACACGTCCGCGCCCCGATGCGGCTGTTGCGCTCGATCCGGGGGCGCTAGAAAACGCATGAAGTCCACGGCTAGGTCGCGGTCCCCTGGAGACAGCTCCGCTGGCACTTCGATTCCTTGCTCGACACTGAAGGCGCCTGTGCTGAATTCGCTTAGCGTCGCGTCCGTGGCCTTCCGGCCAAAGCGCCCAAGACGGCCATCGGGCAAGCGGGCTGCACGGCCGCCTGCACGCCCCACCCCCTTGAGGATCTCGGCGTCCGGAATGGTGTCAATGAGACCGAAGCCGAACAGCGCTGACGTCGTACGTCGACCAATATTAGCGTCTGCAGGGATCGGAGGCGGATCACCGCGCGTCGCATGCTGGCGGAACACCGGGCCGCCTTGCTGGGTCAACTCGTTGCACTGATTGTTCGTGAACTTGCTCGCATGGACTTCGGTGTCATCACCACCGACCTCCCCCTTGCCAACACCGCCGACGACCGGCTGCTCATGGCATTCAGCGCAGCTTGTACTGTTGAACAGCGGCCCAAGTCCGTGCGCGGCATCAAAGGTGCGCTGGAAGACCGCCTTGCCTGCTTGGAAGCGCGCGAGCTCTGCCGGAGTCAGGCCGGGCAACGGATCACCAATTTTCGCTGGCGGCCCACTGACGCGCGCGCTCGCACACGCCGCCATGAATAGAACAATGGTGAGCCTAACCAGGCGATGTCCACACATAGTGAAACTCCTTCTGCCAGCGTCACAGGTACAGCCTCATTAGGCGGCGCGTGCTCATTATGGCCTTAGTTTATCTGGAACATCGCCGCTGTGGGGTACTGGGACGGCGCGTCGAAGTTGATCGCGGTCATCAGACGAGCGCTGGAGCGAGCCCACCGTCCATAGTTCAAGTCTGCTAGACTCTCTTGTCCCGCGTGCCATCAAGGCGCAACAGGCCCTTCACGAACTCGATGACGCGTTGGCGGAGATCCGATGCTGACGGAATTACTCGCCTTCCTCGACGAACTGCTCTCCTACCTCGAATCCGTCCACGACGTCCGCGGTGAGGAAGGCAGTCCTGCGAGAAGATCGCCGGAGATTGAGCGGTTGACCCAGAAGACGCGGGCCCTGCGCAACGCGGTGTCGACGGAGCGCCAGAAGCACTGACGAGCAGCGGCTGCCCGCTGTCCCAAAATCAAAGTGACCTTACCGCGGCGCCGTGCTGGTGCGTGTCATGGCATTCGGCTAGACTCCCGCCAGCCATCCCAACCGAGACATCCCATGAGATGTCAAGACCCAATCGTCGCCGACGCGACGAGGAGACGTGAGGGGTTGTAGGGCTGCCGGTGCTTGAGCATCGCGTACACCGCATGAAGCAGCTTGACGGCGACCACGACCAGCGCTTGCTTGGCCGTTTTGCCCTGGGCCTTCTTGCGGAGATAAATGGTGCGCCACTCGCCACTACGGCGCACGGCATTGACCTCGTGCTTGTATTTCGTCGGCACGTCAGCGCAGACGACCTCGGGCGCCTCCAGATCGCCGCCGCAATGGAAGCTGGCCGCGTCATTCTTGTTGCCGGTGCCGTTATAGATGGCCGTTTGCGGATACGGGCACAGCGGGCGCTTCACGACCCCGCCCGCGGTCTGCGCCAGGATCTGGTCCGGCGCCGCGCCGTTCTCCACCCGATTCACGAGCGCATCGAACAGGTTCTGCGGCTGCGGCC